>WFPZ01000145.1 GCA_015487335.1 Paracoccaceae bacterium | reverse complement strand
CTCAACCGGATCTACACCCGCACCGGCGACAGCGGCGAAACCGCTCTGGGCAACGGCGCGCGGGTGCCCAAGCACGACCTGCGGGTCGAGGCCTACGGCACGGTGGATGAAACCAATGCCGCCACGGGCCTTGCCCGGCTGCATGCGCAGGGCGCGCTCGACGGCCAGCTCGCGATGATCCAGAACGACCTGTTCGATCTCGGCGCCGACCTGTGCCGCCCGGAAATGGAAAGGGACGCCGAAGCCGACCATCCGCCACTGCGGATGAGCGACTCGCAGGTGACGCGCCTGGAAGCCGAGATCGACGCGATGAACGCTTCGCTCGAACCCCTGCGCTCCTTCGTGCTGCCCGGAGGCTCGGCGCTGGCCGCTCATCTGCACCTGTGCCGCACTGTGGCCCGCCGGGCCGAGCGGCTGGCGGTGGCGCTGGCCGCGCAGGAAACGGTGAATCCGGCGGCGGTGAAATACCTCAACCGCCTGTCGGACTGGTTCTTCGTGGCGGCGAGAATGGCCAATGACGAGGGGCGCTCTGACGTGTTGTGGCAACCGGGAGCGAACCGGCAGGACGGCCCCGGCCGCCCCTAACCGGCCGCCTCGACGGGAAACCATATCTCGAAACCGCCCTGTCCGGTCTCCGGGTCGAAACCGGGGCCGTACAGCTCGAAGCGCGGGCCCTCGGCAAGCCGCCACTCGGGATGGGCCGGCAGCCAGCGGTCGTACATGTAGCGCCAGCTTTCGGTCACCGTCGATACGTGGCCGCGATGGTGCACTGCCGCATAGCGGATGGCCGGCAGGATCAGCCGGGCGGTGCCGGCCGGCACCCTCGAGGCATCCATGTATTCGACCCCGCACAGATACTCGAACCCGCCATCGGCACGGTAATTGTGGCACACCCCGTACCAGGCCCCCGGAATCACCCCCGGGGTGCCCGGAGGCGGGGTCCTGAAGCGCTCCCACTGTTCGAGAATGGCGGCGGTGGCATCGGGGGTGAAACGCCCGTTGAGCCCGGCGACCAGCCTCTCGCGGCTCTCCTTCACCACCCTGACGCGCCTATCCGATTCGGCCCATGCCATTGGATTGCCTGTCCTTTCCGCATCCGCGCGGCCCGGATACCCACGCCCCATGGCGACATCATGCGAAAAACGTGGCGTCGCTGCGACACCGCAAGTCGATTTTGCCCTGTTTTCTGCGCCCGCGAAACGCTAACAACGCGCGGAGAGCTTCAATGGCCCCGCCATGGGCCGCGTTATCAAGGAGTCTGCGCAGATGAAGGTTCTTGTGCCCGTCAAGCGCGTGATCGACTACAACGTGAAAGTCCGCGTGCGCGCGGATGGCAGCGGTGTCGATCTCGCCAATGTCAAAATGTCGATGAACCCGTTCGACGAGATCGCCGTCGAGGAAGCCATCCGCCTGAAGGAGGCCGGAAAGGCCGACGAGATCGTGGCGGTGTCGATCGGGGTGAAGCAGGCGCAGGAAACCCTGCGCACCGCTCTGGCCATGGGCGCCGACCGGGCAATCCTCGTGGTGGCGGCCGACGACGTGCACCAGGACATCGAGCCGCTTGCGGTGGCCAAGATCCTCAAGGGGGTGATCGAGGAAGAGCAGCCCGGCCTCGTGCTGGCCGGCAAGCAGGCGATCGACAACGACATGAACGCCACCGGCCAGATGCTGGCCGCCCTGCTGGGCTGGAGCCAGGCCACCTTCGCCTCGGAGATCGATATCGAGGGCGACAGCGCGGTGGTCACCCGCGAGGTGGACGGCGGGCTGCAGACCATCAGGGTGAAGCTGCCGGCGATCGTCACGGTGGACCTGCGCCTCAACGAACCGCGCTATGCCTCGCTGCCCAACATCATGAAGGCCAAGAAGAAGCCGCTCGAGGAAAAGACCGCCGCCGATTACGGTGTCGATGTCACGCCGCGGCTGGAAGTCCTCAAGACCACCGAGCCCGAGGCGCGCAAGGCCGGTGAAATCGTCGGTTCGGTCGATGAACTGGTGGCGAAACTCAAGGAAGCGGGGGTTGTGTGATGGCTGTTCTTCTTCTTGCCGAAACTCACGGAAACGAGCTGGCCACGGATGCCACCGCCAAGGCGCTGACCGCGGCCAGGAAACTGGGCGATGTCACGGTTCTGGTGGCCGGAGAGGGCTGCGGACCGGCCGCCGAGGCCGCGGCGAAGCTCGAGGGCGTCACGAAGGTCCTGTGCGCCGACGATCCGGCCTACGGCCACGCCCTGGCCGAGCCCCTGGCCGAGCTGATCGTCTCGCTGGCCGACGACTACGAGCACATCGTCGCCCCCGCCACTGCCAGCGCCAAGAACGTCATGCCGCGGGTCGCCGCCCTGCTTGACGTGATGGTGATCTCGGATGTCTCGGGCATCGTCGATGCCGAAACCTTCGAGCGCCCCGTCTATGCCGGCAACGCGGTGCAGACGGTAAGGTCGCGCGACCCGAAGAAGGTGATCACCATCCGCACCTCCACCTTCGATGCCGCCGGCGAAGGCGGTTCGGCACCCGTCGAGAACATCCCGGCCGCTGCCAACCCCGGCCTGTCGGAATGGGTCGAGGACAAGGTCGCCGCCTCCGACCGCCCCGAACTCACCTCGGCCAGCGTCGTGGTGTCGGGCGGCCGCGGCGTGGGTTCGGAAGAGAACTTCCAGCTGATCGAGAAACTCGCCGACAAGCTGGGCGCGGCGGTGGGCGCCTCGCGCGCGGCGGTCGATTCGGGCTATGCGCCGAACGACTGGCAGGTGGGCCAGACCGGCAAGGTGGTGGCCCCCGACCTGTATATCGCCATCGGCATCTCGGGCGCGATCCAGCACCTTGCGGGGATGAAGGACTCCAAGGTGATCGTGGCGATCAACAAGGACGAGGAGGCGCCGATCTTCCAGGTGGCCGATTACGGCCTCGTGGCCGATCTGTTCGACGCCGT
>WFPZ01000144.1 GCA_015487335.1 Paracoccaceae bacterium | reverse complement strand
CTCCGCCATATCCTTGCGCAGGCCGGCGCTTGTGCCTGCGGCCCGTCACGCGCCCCCCCCGGGGGGCGGCCCCGGCGCCATGCCGGCCGTGCCCGGGGTGCACCGGGACGACAGGCCTTCGTCCACCACCGTGGCCCGGCCGCGCCCGGCGTTCTTGGAGGCGTAAAGCGCCCGGTCGGCATCCGAGAGCATGCGGTCGGGATCCGGGCGGGCATAGAAGCCGGAGATGGTGATGCCGATACTGCCCGACACCCGGCATTCATGCCCTTCGAAGACGATGGGGTCTTCCAGCCGGCGGACGATCCTCTCGGCGATGGCGCACAGGCGGGCCCGGTCCGTGAGGTGGCGGAAGATCAGCACGAATTCGTCGCCCCCGACCCGCGCCACCAGATCCTCCCGCCGGGTTTCGCTGCGCAGGATGGCAGCCACCGTCTGCAGAACATGATCGCCCGCGGCATGGCCCAGGGTATCGTTGACCTTCTTGAAATGATCGAGATCGAGGTGCATCAGCCCGAAGGGCACGCCGCCTTCCGACAGCTGGCGCATCACCCGCTCCATCTCGCGGCGATTGGCAAGCCCCGTCAGGCTGTCGGTGCAGGCCTGTTTCTCGGCCTCGCGGCGGGCCCGTTGCAGGCGGGCGTTGAGGCGGCGCGATTCCTCGATCACGGCGGATTTCGCCTCGACCAGATACAGCATTTCCACGGCCAGATCGGTGGCGGAGAAATCGTTGATCGTGAGGGAAAAATCTCCCACCGCCTCGACCACGGAAATGCCGAAGGAGAGGTTCAGCAACAGCCCTTCCTCCGGCCCCGCCTCCACCAGGATGCCCTTGAGCGCGGTCTGCGGCGCCCCGCGCAGCCGCAGGTGCAGCTTGCGACCGGCGATCTCGCGCAGCTCCTCCATGGTGCGGATGTCCGCCCGGGGGCGGAGAAACTCGAACGCCTCGTGCACCGGTTCTCCGGCAAGCGGCGCCTGCGGCTGCAGCTTGCGGGTCGTGGGGCCGGCACGGATGATCCGCCCCCCCGGCGAGATGAGCACATGCATGGGCAGCAGCAGATCCAGCGCCGGGCCGGACAGGTGAAGAGGCTTGTCCATCGCCTACCCGCCCCCTGCCGCAAGCGTGAACTGCCGGCCCTCGGAAAACTGCGGATCCAGCAGCCGCACCGAGAGGATTTCCGCGCTGCCCTGCCGGCCGAGATGATCGAGCAGCACCAGCGCCCCGTAATCGTCGGCCAGGGCGCGAAGGATGCCCATCACCACATGGCCGCTGCCTTCCAGCCTGAATCTGCAATGCACCGTGTAGTTGCCCGGCGCATGGCCGCGCAGATCGATCTTCGGCACCTCCAGTTCGGGCACGGCCAGGCGCGCGCGCCCCTGAAGATCGCCAAGGGAATGGAGAAAATCCTCGAAGGTTTCCCCCCCGAAGCGCAGCAGCCGGCGCACCGGCTCCACCCGGGGATGGGAGACCAGATAGGTGCCCAGATCCTCCAGCAGGGTATCGCGCGGCTTGTCCAGCAGCGCCGATGCCGCGGCGAGCACCTGCTCGGTCAGCGCGTCGTCATAGACCGTCAGAGCCTCGAATCCCTCCGGCGCGCACCCCGCCCGGGCCGCAACCCGCGCCCAGGTTTCATGCCCGTAGGTATCCCTGACGAAGCACTGAAGAGACCTGTTGATCAACCCGTGCATGCCTTCCCCTTCCTGCGGAGAAGGCTAGCGGCCGCGGTTTAAGAAAGGGCAAACGGCGACAGCCTCTACGTTCAGCACCAGCTGGCCTCGCCGGGGCCGCGCATGCGCAGCAGCTCCTCGACATTGGCGTCCAGCAGCTTGAAGCCGACGTTGCCGTAAAGCACCTGCCGCCCGCCGTTCATGATGAAGGTGGGGCTGCCGGTCACCGAAGCCTTCTGCGCGGCCAGGATATCACGATCCAGCGCCGCCGCCGCCGCCCCCGATTGCAGGTGCCCCTGCAGGACCTGGGCGTCAAAGCCCACGCTTTCGGCGCATTCGCGCTGCACCTGCCAGTCGGCGATGTCGCGCCCGTCGCGGAAGAAGGCGGTGCGCAGCGCCCAGCTGAGCCGGTAGGAGGGATGCTCGGTCAGCGGCGTGTCCGCATCCAGCCCCATCTCGCGCTCGGCCAGCTGCGCGGCCTTGAGCAGCATGTGCGGCGCCGTCGAGGACGCCGGGCGCGTCTTCGACCAGACATCGGGGTGCACCTCCACGTGGTCGAACTCGGCCGCCACCTTGCGCACATGGTCGCCATAGCCCGAAAAACCACCGCGCCCGGCCCAGGAGGTCTCGATCTTGCCCACCGCATCGGGGAAGACCGAGCAGTAGCGCAGCTCGAAATCCACCCGGTCGGCGTATTTCTCGATCAGCCGCTCCAGCCGGATGTTCGAGACATAGGCCCAGACGCAGAGAATATCGGAAAAATGCAGGACAACGGGTTTTTCGCTCATGGCTCCGGCCTTTCTTTTGGCTGTTCGATCCGGGTGGCCGGGCTGCCTTTCCCGGCGCTCAACCCTCTCGAACCCACCTAGTGAGTTGCCCGATGTCCGACAAGACCGTATCGGCGAAAGGTGCCAGCTCTTCCGCGCGGGCCGGGCCGGTGAGAACCGCCACGCATTGCATGCCGGCGGCGCGGCCGGCGTGCAGGTCATGCAGGCTGTCGCCCACCATGGCGATGCGCCCGGGGGCCAGCCCCAGCCGCTCGGCGAAGGCCAGGCACATGCCGGGGCCTGGCTTGGCGCCGAAGCCGCTGTCGTAGCCGGCGATGTAGTCGAAGCGCCCTTCGATGCCGAAGCCTGCCAGCTGCGCCCGCGCCGCGGCCTCGCTGTCGTTGGTGGCCACCCCCAGCGTCAGGCTGCAGGCGCGCAGCTCGTCGAGGAAGGGGGCCAGCGGCAGCACCTCCACCGGCCGCAACGCCATGGCGCGACGCTCGAAATCCTCGGCGAGGGCGGCCAGCGAGAAGCCGGACAGAAGCGGAAGGGCCAGTTCCGCCGCCTCCCGGAGCGTGCCGGCGATCACCGGGCTGTCGGGAAGAAACCGCCCTGCCGCCAGATCGTAGCGAAACGCCTCGGCCAGCTTCGCCTCCAGCACCGGATCACCCGCGGCATGGTCGCGAATCACCCCCCCGGCCCAGCTGCCGTAGGTTTTCTGGAAATCGAACAATGTCCCGTCCTTGTCGAACAGGATCGCCTCTGCCCGCATCTCTGCCGCCTGTCCTGCCACCTCCGCACTCCTGTTGCCACCGCTGGGACAGGTGGGGAAACGGGGCATGATGTCAACAGCAGCCGCAACGGCGGGGGCTTCATGTCCAGTGCACCCGGGCGCCGCCGGGCAGGGCCTGGCGGGCCTGCATCGGGGCTTCGGGCGGCAGGCCTTCCGAATCGCAGAACGCGACGATCCAGGCATCATCGAGCATCAGAAAATCCAGAACCGCGCCGAGAAACTCCGGGTCGTCGGCCCTCTCGCGCATATCGGCAGCCGAAGCCCCGGTGGAGCCCAGGAAGACGGGCAATAGCTCCCGGTTGCCGGCCAGCCAGGCCAGGGCCTTCAGGGCAAGGGTTTCGGCGGATTCCTGCTGCATGCGCTCACTTCCGGACCGTTTGAAACCAATTCTTAACCTATCTCAATGTTTCCTGAGCAAAACCAGTCGAATTCGGTGCAAATCGAGAGGATATATGCCCGGACGCATCCTGATAGCCGACGGCGTGGCGACCAACCGCATCTCCCTCAAGGTGATGCTGTGTTCGGCATCATACGATGTCGTCCAGGCCACCGATACCGCCCAGGCCCTGAAAACCGCCCGCAACTGTGCGCCCGATCTGGCGATCGTCGACTGCGACCTGCCCGGCGAGGGCGGGCTGGCGCTGTGCCAGCGCCTCAAGGCGCAGGCCGAAACCGCCGACATCGCGGTGCTGGTGATGTGCGGGCAGGCCACCCCCGAGGCCCGCCTCGCCGCGCTGGCCGCCGGCGCCGAGGAGATGCTGGAAAAGGGCATGAACCGGCAGCTGTTCATGGCCCGCATTCGCAGCCTGCTGCGCCTGAGCGGGCAGGAAAGGGAGTGGCGGCTGCGCACGGACACGGCGGCCGAGCTGGGCTTTCACGACCCTCCCGCCACCTTCGTGCAAGAGCCCGGGGTGCTTGTCGCCGCCGCGCCAGGCCTGGCCGAGGAATGGGCCGCCCCGATCGTGGGGGCGGTCGGGGGATCGGTGCAGACGGTCTCACCGGACGATCTGCTCGACCACCTCAGCCACTCCGCCCCGCCCCCCGACGTGGTGGTGCTGGCCATCGACGGGGCGCAGGGGCTCAACCTGCTGGCCGAGCTGCGCAGCCGTGCCGAGACGCGGCATGCGGGCATCATCACCCTGCACGACCCGGCCGAACCCGCGCACATGGCCGCCGCGCTCGACCTGGGGGCCAGCGAAACCGCCCCGGCCGGGCCGGGCAGCCAGGAGCTGGCCGCCCGCGTGGCCCGCCAGATCGCCCGCAAGGCCCGCGCCGACCGCCTGCGCAACACCCTGCACGACAGCCTCAAGCTGGCGGTGACGGACCCGCTGACCGGCCTCTACAACCGCCGCTATGCCCTGCCGCATCTGGCACGGGTGGCGCGCCGGGCCGAGGAAACCGGCAAGCCCTTCTCGGTGATGGTGCTGGATCTCGACCGCTTCAAGACGGTCAACGACAGGCACGGCCACGCGGCCGGCGACGCGGTGCTGAAGGAAATCGCCCGCCGCCTCAAGGACAACCTGCGCGCCGAGGATCTGGTGGCGCGGATCGGCGGCGAGGAATTTCTGGTGGTGATGCCCGACACCGGCCTGCCCGAGGCCCATGCGGCGGCCGAACGGCTGCGCCGGGTCACCGAGGCCCGGCCCGTCCGCCTGCCCGGCCGCGACGACGGCATCCATGTCACCCTCAGCGTCGGCCTGTCGGTAAGCCAGCCCAACCGCACGCCCTCCAGCCGTGCCCGCGAGGTGTTCGAACGGGCCGACCGGGCGCTGATGGGGGCCAAGGTGGGCGGCCGCAACCAGGTGACGATCGCCCGCTCGGCGGCCTGAGCGCGGATGAAAGACAACAGGTGCTACCTGCTCTTGCCGGGCGGGGTGCGCAGCACCCGCTCCAGCCGGTCGGCATAGGCCGCGCGCTGCTCGTCGCTCATCTGCTCGAGCCCCGAAAGCAGGATCCGCAAACCGATCTCGTGCTGCTCGAAAAGTTTTCTCTGCTGGGCCGCGAGGATCCCGGCCACCAGTTCGGCATCGAAGGGGCTGGAACGCAGCGCCTCGAGCAGGGTCTCCATCTGCCGGCGCAGCTCGCGGCGGTTGGCGCGCAGATCGCCCGAGCGCTCCCTGATGGCGCGGCTCAGATCACGCCGCTGCTGCGGGGTCAGGGCGCGCAGGTAGGGGCCGTAGCCCAGCTCGCGCATCACCGCCGGTTCGGCCCTGTCGGCCCTGTCGGCGCGGCCGGGGCCGCCCGCGCCCCCCATCTCGGCGCGCAGCACCGCCCCGGCCACCATCCCCACCACCAGCAGGTTGAGCGCCAACGAGGCAAACAGCAGGATCTTCATCCATCTCGGCCAGGCTGCCCCGGCCGGCGCGGCGCGGCTTTCCGGTGTCTCGTTCATCGCCTAACCCTCTGTCAGCATGTCATCGAGTGACGGCATGAATTCCTCCACCCCGTAATCGCCGCCGCCCAGCGGCAGCTGCGCACCCCGGGAGATGGCCTCCAGCCCGGGCGGGGGTGCAAGGCCCAGCCACACCCCGGCCACGGCGGCCGTGGCCAGCCCCGCCAGCGCCGGCCAGCCGCCAAGCGCCGCCAGAAGCCGCCCTGCCCGCCCCCCGTGCCGCGCGGCCGGCGGCACGGAGGGGGGCGCCGGCGCCTCTGCCCGCGCCGCCACCGCTTCGGCATCGGCCATGATGCGCTCCAGCAGCTGCCCCGAGGGCAGCGGCGCCTCGCGCCCGGCCTCCGCCAGCAGCTTCTCGAGCTCTTCGTCGTTCAGGCGCTTCCCGTCAGCCATCGCCATACCCCAGTTCTTCCCGCCGGCCGGCGAGAGCCTTCGCCAGCCCCCGCTTTCCCCGCGCGGTGAGGCTTTCCACCGCCTCCACGCTGACCTCCATCACCGCGGCGATCTCGGGGTTGGAAAGCCCCTCCACATGCCGCAGCACCACCGCCTGGCGCTGGCGCGCGGGCAGTCGCATCAGCGCCTCCTGCAACGCCGCCAGCCGCTGTGCCCGGGCCAGGCCATCCTCGGCGCTGGCCGCATCATCGGCCGGTTCCTCGATACTGTCGAGCCCGACCCCGCGCCGGCGGCGCAGCCGGTCGGTGCACAGGTTGGTCACCACCCGGTAGAGCCAGGTCGTGACCCGGGCCTCGCCCTGGCGCCACTGGCCGGCCATCCGCCACAGGCGCAGCATGGCCTCCTGGGTCACGTCCTCGGCCTCGGCCCGGTCGCCCAGCAGCCGCGCCGCATAGCCCAGCACCCGCGGCGTCAGCCGCAGCGTCAGCGCCCGGGCCGCCGCCCTGTCGCCGTTGCCGAAGGCCACGAGAAGCGCCTCGTCGGAGGCATCGTTCAGGGCATCGAGGGGCATTTCCATCGTCCCGCCTGCCTATCGCGGATCAACGCACCGATCAAACGCGCCGGGGCGGCACCGCCCCGGCGAACGGGCCTTCTCAGCCCCCCTGGCCCGGCGCGCCCTGCCCGAAGCCCTTGCCCCGGCGGCCCGCGGCGGGCTTTTCGCGCCGGCCCTGGGCGGCCTCGAACTCTTCGGCGGTGATCACCCCGTCGCGGTTGGCATCCGCCCGGGCAAACAGCCGCTCGCCCATGCCGGCCGAAAGCTCGGCGGCACTGAGCGCGCCGTCGCCGTCGGTGTCGCGCCACCGGATCAGCCGCTCGATCATCGCCGCGATCCGCTGCGCCGCCCGGGCCTCGGCCCGCGCCGCCAGCTCCTGCGCCGTGAGCAGCCCGTCCCCGTCCGCGTCGGCCTCGGCAAGGCCCGCTTCCGCATGGGCGCGAAACTCGGCGATGGTGACCTTGCCGTCGCCATCGGCGTCCAGCGTCTCGAACGAGGGCGGATCGGCGCGAAGCCCGAAAGCGCCGGGCCCGGCCGGCCCCCGGGCCGCCGCCAGCCCCGGCAGCACCGCCGCGGCAATGCCCGCCAGCACGAATGTTCCGAACCATCCTGCCTGTGTCATGCGAAATCCTTTCCCGTGACAAACAGCGCGAAATTGCCTGTTTCCCCTTCAACGGACGGGGCGGCGCTTTCCGTCGCGGGCAGGCCGGACCCGGCGCAATCTTTGCGACATCCCGCCGCAAGGACGATTCGTGCCCTTTTTCTGCAGGGTTCAGGGGCTAGATTGTTCCCGCAACCAGGCCGGGAGCGCCTCATGACCCACCAGAGCGAACTGACAGATGTGCCGGGGATGGCCATTTCCCCGTGCGAGGAAGAGCGCGACCTCCGCGCCGCGGTTCTGCGCGGCTGGCGGCGGCGCTGCCCTGCCTGCGGCTCCGGCTCGATGATGAAGGGCTATCTCAAGGTGCGTGACGAGTGCCCCGTCTGCGGCGAGAAACTGCACCATCACCGTGCCGACGACGGCCCGGCCTATCTCTCGGTCCTGATCGTCGGTTTCGTCATGGTGCCGCTGCTTGGGGTGGCTTATATCCGCTTCAGCCCCGATCCGATGGTGCTGGCCACCCTCTTCTCGGTTGGCAGCGTGGCGGTGGCGCTGTATCTCCTGCCAAGGCTCAAGGGCATGATCATCGCCTTCCAGTGGGCCAGAAAAATGCACGGGTTCGGCGGCGAGACCACCTGAAGGCGCCGGCCCGGTATCAGGAGCGGGCCGATGAACAGCAACACCATACGCGACGCCGCCACCGTCATCGTGCTGCGCGACCCGGCCAGCCGGCCGATGGTGCTCATGGGCCGGCGGGGGGCGAAGGCGGCCTTCATGCCCAACAAGTTCGTCTTTCCCGGCGGCGCGGTGGATGCGGCCGATGCGGAGGTGCCGCTGGCCGAGCCGCTGGCCGAGCCCTGCCACACGCGCCTGTGCGAGGGGGGCGGGCCGGAGACAGCCCGCGTGCTGGCGGCAGCGGCCATCCGCGAGCTGTGGGAGGAGGCCGGGCTGATCTTCGGCGCGCCGGGGCGCTGGCCGGCCCCGCCGCCGCCGCAATGGCAAAGCTTCGCCGCCACCGGCCATCTGCCCTCGGCCGCCGGGCTGCACTACGTGTTCCGGGCGATCACCCCCCCGGGCCGGCCGCGCCGCTTCGATGCGCGCTTCTTCCTGGCCGACGCATCAGCGCTGGCGGGCGACCCGGACGATTTCTCGCGCGCCACGGACGAGCTGTCGCAGATGCAGTGGATCCCGCTGGAGGAGGCCCGCAACTTCGACCTGCCCTTCATCACCGAGGTGGTGCTGGCCGAGGTGGCCGCCGCCCTGCCCCGCATCGGCCCGCCCGAGGCGGTGCCGTTCTTCAACAACTCCGACGAGCGCAGCCTGTTCGAGCGCCTCGGCGGGAAAAGCCCGCTGGAGCGGCACGTGCCGGGAAGCGGCCGGTCGGGCGAATGAAACCGCCCACCCGGGCCATCGGGGGGGCGGTTCGGGCACGAAGGACGATGCGCCATCAGGGCCGGATATAGGCCCAGCCCTGCTCCTGCAGCTCGATCAGGCGCACCACGCCGGACGGCACGATGGTGGCCTCGTCCAGCAACACCACGTCCTTGCCGGTCTTCTTCTTCATGTTGTTCATGGTGTTGGCACAGGCGGCGAAGGTGACGTTTTCCATCTCGAGCCCCATCACGGAAATCCTGTCGGCCACCGGGCTCTTGCCATCGATCAGCATGTTCAGGCCGGGACCATAGGCCACCACCTCGATATATACCGGGATGCCCTGCGCCTCGTAATAGGCGGTGACGTTCCTGACATTGTTGAGCGTCAGGTTCATCAGCTTGGGATCGTTCTCATCCACATGAAATGCCACATGTTTCCCTTCCCCTTCGGCAAATGCCGCCGCCGGGATCAGCATCAAAATGGCCACCAGGGCAAATGCGACTCTCTTCATCCGTTCCTCCCGTTGGTTTTTGCGTTCACGTTTTTGTGAGGGCACGATAATCGAATTCCGTCCTTTTCCAAAAGTTTTTTCACCCGGTGTCTGCGCGCGCACGGCGACATGAATTCGCCCGACGGGGCCGCACACCGCTAGCCCTAGCCCGCGCCATGGGCTAAAGAGCCCCGGAAACAGGACCGGACGGAACTCATGGCGCGGATTCTCATCACCTCGGCAATTCCCTACATCAACGGCATCAAGCACCTCGGAAACCTGGTGGGCAGCCAGCTGCCGGCCGATCTCTTCGCCCGCTACATGCGCGCGCGCGGCCATGAG
>WFPZ01000143.1 GCA_015487335.1 Paracoccaceae bacterium | reverse complement strand
TCAGGAAGAAGTTGTTCCAGAACGGGATGGTCAGCCAGGTCTGGGGCTCGCCGAATGGAAGGCGGGCAGCAAACAGCGGCGGGATGGCCGAAAGCAGCGCCCAGCCCAGCCACAGCGCCACCAGGGCAAAGCCCGCCCGCAGCGCCAGCGCCAGCGCGCCGGGGCGCTCGCGCGCGTTCAGCACCGGGCGCAGCAGCAGCCAGACGCCCCAGGCCAGCAGGGCGGAAAAGACCAGCAGCACGAGCGCCGGCAGAAGCTTGAGCACGACGAAGGACAGCGGCCCCTCCTCGAAGGTCAGCCACACCGCGTTGAGCACGCCGATCTGCTCCTGCCCGGCGGGGCGGGTATCGTAGACCAGCTTCCAGATCACCGCGGCACCGACGAAGGAAATCGCCATCGGCATGAAGATCAGCGACTTGGCGATATTGCCCCAGGCGATGCGGTCGGTGAGCTGCGCGGCCAGCAGGCCGAAGCCGGTGGAGGCGGCGGGTACCACGATCAGCCACAGCATGTTGTTGCGCATCGCCTCCCAGAACTTGGGCTCGGCGGCCATCTGGCGGTAGTTCTCCAGCCCCACCCAGGCATAGCCTCCGCCGGGCAGGCGCTCGGTCAGCGACAGGCGCAGCGTCTCGAACACCGGATAGGCCAGGTAGAGCCCCAGGGCAGCCAGGGCGGGAAAGAGAAACAGCCAGGGCCGGATCATGTTGGCGCGGTTGATGTTGCGCCCGGCATTGGGCCCGCGCGGCGGGAAAAGCACCTTGTCCAGCAGGAGGTTGGAAAAATAGAAATACCCCACGCAGCCGCCGACCCCGACGAGGATCGTCACGATGGCCTGCAATGCCGGATTCATCATGCCTCCCGTTGATGTAGGAAATCGTGCCTCGGCAGCGCCGGAATTCAAGGGGAAATCCGGCCCGAAGGCCGGATTTCATCGCTTGGGGCGCGCGATTATTTCAGCGCATCCCAGGAGGCCTGGATCTCGTCGGCCACCTGCTGCGCCGGCTTGCCGCTGACGTAATCGACCATCCCGGTCCAGAACGACCCCGCCCCGACGCCGCCGGGCATCAGATCGGAGCCGTCGAAACGGAAGGTCGTGGCGCCCAGGAGGATGTCGTTCATCTTCTTCAGCGTCGGGTCGCTGAACACGTCGGTGTTGACCCCCTTGTGCGGCGTGAGGAAACCCTTGCGCGCCATCCAGATCTCATGCGCTTCGGGCTTTTGCAGGAACCTGATCAGCTCGCGCGCGGCCTCGCTGTCGCGGGTGATCGCCCAGACGGTGCCTGCGCCCAGAACCGGGTTGCCCAGGTCCTTCGAGGCGTAGGAGGGGAAGTAGAAGAAATCCACATCCTCACCCACCACGGTGCCCTCGGGGAAGAAGGCCGGAATGAAGCTGGCCTGGCGGTGCATGTAGCACTGCGGCGGCGAGCTGAACAGGCCCTTGGGACTGTCGCGGAAGTCGGTGGAGGCCACCGCATCGGAACCGCCAGCGACGAACTTGTCGTTGAGGGCGAACCAGCCGAACTCCTCGATCGCGGCAACGATGCGCGGATCGTTGAAGGGAATTTCGTTGTTCACCCAGGCGTCGTAGACCTCGGGCGGCTGGGTGCGCAGCAGCAGGTCTTCCACCCAGTCGGTGGCCGGCCAGCCGGTGGCCCCGCCGGAGCCCAGGCCGATGCACCACGGCGTGCCGCCGTCGGCCACGATCTGCTCGGTCAGCGCCTTCAGCTCTTCCATGGTCTGCGGAACTTCATAGCCCGCGTCCTCGAAGTTCTCGGGCACGTACCAGACCAGCGACTTCACATCGACCTTGTAGAAGAAGCCGTACAGGTCCTTCTTGCCGTCCGGTCCGGCATAGGTGCCCAGGTCCACCCACGACTGGCCGGCGGCGTAGTTTTCGCGCACCCAATCGGCGGTGCCTTCGGGCAGCGGGGTCAGAAATCCGCGCCGGGCCATGTCGGCGGCCAGCCCGGGCTGCGGGAAGACGGCGATGTTGGGGGCCGAGCCCGCCTCGGCATCGATGACGATCTGCTGCTCGAAGCTGTCCGAGCCGGTATAGCGCACATCGGCGCCGGTCTGGCGCTCGAACTCGGCCAGAACGGCCTCGACGCTTTCCTGGTCGGGGCCGAGCCAGGGCCCGAACACGGTCAGCTGCTGACCGGTGAGGTGACCGTCGGCGAAGGCCGCGCTGGCGGAGATGGCCAGGGCGGCGACGCCGGAATATAGCGTGATCTTCATTTGCTTCCTCCCAAGTGGTGGCTCTGCGAGCCCCTGCGGTTTGGCTATGTCCAGAAAAGTTTTCAAAGCGCTTTGGACGGGCAAACAGTTACGGATTGAAAGCCCCCTGTCAATTCCGAACTTGGGAATCCCGCAATTTTCGGCATCTTTGCCGCAGAAATCTGAAAACCGACCAACAAGCCTTTGACCTGGGAGGAAAGGCGCAATACCTTGACTCTGCCCGAAAATTGAAAGCGATTTGAGGCCAGGCATGAATCTGAAGGAGTTGGCGGCGTCGCTGGGGCTGTCCCAGACCACGGTCAGCCGGGCGCTGAACGACTACCCCGAGGTCAGCGAGGCCACGCGCCAGCGCGTCAAGGAGGCGGCCAGGCGCAACAACTACCGCCCCAACACCCGCGCCAAGAGCCTGGCCACCGGGCGGACGATGGCGATCGGCCACGTGATTCCGGTGTCCACCCGCCACGAGATCGTCAACCCGATCTTCGCCGATTTCATCGCCGGGGCCGGCGAGGTCTATGCCCGCAACAATCACGACCTGCTGCTTTCGGTGGTGCCCGACCGCGACGAGGAACAGGCCTACCGCGACCTTGCGGCCAAGGGCTCGGTGGACGGGGCGATCGTGCACGCACCCCGCCCCGAGGATCCGCGCATCGCGCTGCTTTCCAGGCTGGGCCTGCCCTTCGTGGTGCACGGGCGCGCGGGCGTCGGCGATGGCAGCTATTCCTGGGTGGACGTCAACAACCGCCGCGCCTTTCACCGGGCCACCGAATTCCTGCTCGACCTCGGCCACCGACGCATCGCCCTGATCAACGGTCAGGAGGCGATGGATTTCGCCCGCCGCCGCCGCGAGGGCTACGAGACCGCCCTGGCCGAACGCGGCCTGCGGGCCGATCCGGCGCTCATGCGCTCCGACGAGATGACGGAGTTCTACGGCTACCGCAGCGCCCGCCAGATGCTGGAAGGGCCGCAGCCGCCGACCGCCTTCCTCGTCTCCTCGATGATCACCGCCATCGGGGTGCGCCGCGCCCTGGGCGACATGGGGCTGCGGCTGGGGCGCGACGTCTCGGTGGTGATCCACGACGACGAGCTTTCCTACCTCAGGAACGGCGAGGACATCCCGATCTTCACCGCCACGCGCTCTTCGGTGAAACAGGCCGGGCGGATCTGCGCCGAGATCCTGCTCGACATCATCCGCAACCCCGGCCGGCCGCCCCGCCACGTACTGCTGGAGGCCGAGCTGACGGTGGGCGAATCCACCGGCCCCGCGCCGGGGCGGCCATGAGGCCGGTCCGCCGGGCCTTCCCCGAGAGCTTCCCGTTGGGCGCCGCCGCCTCCGGCAATGGAGAGGGGCGAGGGCATGCAAGGCGTTTCGGGCTTGTGCACGTGGGCCATGAAGGCCACAACCGCACCCCGACGAATACCCTCTTTGGTGCGCGAAAAAGGAGCCCCTGGCGGATCTGAACGGATGAACAGCACAACAAATACCCCACATGCCCTGGTCGCCGATGTCGGCGGCACCAATACCCGCGTCGCGCTGGCCCGGGGCGGCCGCGTGCTGCCCGACACCATCCACCGCTATCCCAACCGCGAGAATCCCGATCTGTGGTCCATCCTGCGCCGCTATCTGGCCGAGCAGGGCGCGCCCGCCTGCAGTGAGGCCTGCGTGGCCCTGGCCGGGCCGGTGCGCGGCGGCGAGGGACGGATGACCAACCTTAAGTGGCGGATCGACGGAGAAGGGCTGCGCGCCGCCACCGGGGCCCGGAAGGTGGCGATCCTCAACGATCTCCAGGCCCAGGGCCATGCGCTGGGGCATGTAGACGAGGACATGATCTCCACGGTGCTGGAACGGGACCCCGGAGCGCTGTCCGCGCGGGCCACCCGTCTGGTGATCGGCATCGGCACCGGGTTCAACTCGGCCGCCGTGCACGAGATCGCCGGCGGCCGCCACGTGGTGCCTTCCGAATCCGGCCATGCCGGCCTGCCGGTGCAGGACGAGGCGGGCCTGGCCCTGGCGCAATGGCTGCGCGCGCGCCGCGGCTTCGCCGCCGTCGAAGACGTGCTCTCGGGGCGCGGGCTGGAGCGGCTGCACCTGTGGCTGGGGCAGCGCGCCGGCCGCACCAGAGAGCTTTCGGCCGCCGAGATCGTGCGCGCGGCGGGCACGGACGAGGCGGCCCGCGAGACCCTGGGCCATTTCGCGCGCCTCCTGGGGGCGGTGGCGGGCGATCTGGCGCTGATCCACCTGCCCTTCGGCGGCATCTATCTGGCCGGCGGCGTGGCGCGGGCGGTGGCCCCGCATCTGGGCGCTTCCGGCTTTGCCGAGGCCTTCCGCGACAAGGGGCGGTTTTCCGACTTCATGCGGAACTTCCCGGTTTTCCTGATCGAGGACGACTACGCCGCCCTGACCGGCTGCGCCCGGCACCTGGCCGCCCTGCCCTGAGATATACGCGAAATTAACCCCGATCCGTCAGGCTTGCCCGGCCCGCCCCGGGCGTGCAGGAGTGCGAATGGCGCTGCGCAGGGATTTACGCATACTGGTCGTGGATGACATGGCGATCAGCCGGCAGCTGCTGGTGCAGATGCTGGAGCAGATCGGCATCGGCTCGGTCCGCACGGCCAGCGACGGCGGCCAGGCCCTGTCTGCGCTGCGCGCCAACCCGGCCGATCTGGTGATCTGCGATCTCGACATGCCGGGGATGGACGGGCTGACGCTGCTGCGCCGGCTGCGCGCAGACCGGCGGTTCTGCCGCATCGGCTTCATCCTGACCAGCGACAACGAGGATTCGGAGCGCATCGCCGAGGCCTGGCATGCCGGGCTTGACCGCTTCCTGCCCAAGCCCTTCGAGATGCACAGGCTGGTGGTCTGCCTCGAGGCGCTCTCGGGCCGGATCTGAGCCGGGGACAGCTGCGTTCAATCGCGCGCCCTATTGCCGTTGCCGCCCGCCCATAGTAACCGATGCAAACACTCGGGAATTATTCAGCGGGAATCCCTCATGAGCAACGCCACCCTCGACGCCGTACGCAAGGCCCTTTCCACCATCACCGACCCGGCCGACGGCAAGGATATCGTCTCGTCCGGCATGGTGCGGGCGCTCAGCGTGGAGGAGGGCAAGGTGCGCTTCGTGCTCGAGGTCGACCCCGCCCGCGGGCGCGAGCTGGAACCGCTGCGCAAGGCGGCCGAGGAGGCCGCGAAATCGGTGCCGGGAGTGGAAAGCGTCTCGGCGGTGATGACGGCCCATGTCGCCCCAGCCGCCAAACCGGCGCCCGACACCCCCC
>WFPZ01000142.1 GCA_015487335.1 Paracoccaceae bacterium | reverse complement strand
CGCGGGCTCGAGCACCTCGACAAGGTGATCGACATCGATCAGCGCCCCATCGGCCGCACGCCGCGCTCCAACCCCGCCACCTATACCGGCGCCTTCACCCCGATCCGCGACTGGTTCGCCGGCCTGCCCGAGGCGCGCGCCCGCGGCTACAAGCCGGGGCGCTTCTCCTTCAACGTCAAGGGCGGGCGCTGCGAGGCCTGCCAGGGCGACGGGGTGATCAAGATCGAGATGCACTTCCTGCCCGACGTCTATGTCACCTGCGAAACCTGCAAGGGCGCGCGCTATAACCGTGAGACCCTGGAAATACGGTTCAAGGGCAAGAGCATAGCCGACGTTCTTGACATGACGGTCGAGGATGCGCAGGCTTTTTTCAAGGCCGTCCCCGCGATCCGCGAGAAGATGGATGCGCTGATGCGCGTGGGGCTTGGCTATATCAAGGTCGGCCAGCAGGCCACCACCCTGTCGGGTGGCGAGGCGCAGCGGGTGAAGCTTTCGAAAGAACTGGCCCGGCGCTCCACCGGGCGCACGCTCTACATCCTCGACGAGCCCACCACGGGGCTGCATTTCGAGGACGTGAGGAAGCTTCTGGAAGTGCTGCACGAACTGGTCGAGCAGGGCAACACCGTGGTGGTGATCGAGCACAATCTCGATGTCATCAAGACCGCCGACTGGATCATCGACATCGGCCCCGAAGGCGGCGATGGCGGTGGCGAGATCGTGGCCACCGGCACCCCCGAAGAGGTGGCGCAGGTGACGCGCAGCCATACCGGGCGCTACCTTCGCGAAGTCCTCAAGCCCCGCCACCGCGCCGCCGAATAACCGCCCGCCCGGTACCTTCCGGCCCTGACTTCTTCTGTCCTCAAATACTCATTATCACCACGGGGCGGGCAGAAAAAAGGCCGCCATGATGGCGGCCAGCCTCGTCTTGTCTTTCCGATCGGCCCTTTCAGACCGGCGCGCCTCAGGCATGCGCCTTGCCGCCGCCCTTGTCTTCGTGATGCGTCGACCAGCCGAATGCACGGTAGATCGGGCACCAGCCGGCAATTGCCGTGGCCAGCGGGATCAGGCCAAGCCAGAACGCCCAGCTGTAGGTGAGATCAGGCCAGATGAAATAGCCTGCAATCAGCGCAAGCCCGACAACGGCACGGATGACGCGATCGACAATTCCAACGTTGATCTTGAACATTGTCAGCACCTCCTTCCTGTCAGGATTTGCACCCACGAGTTAGGTTCCGGAGGCTCGTTTTCAAGGGGCGGGAGGTTCCGTCACGCGTCCAGCTCAAGCCACAGCGGCACATGATCGGAGGGTTTCTCGCGCCCGCGCAGCGCCTTCTCGATGCGGCAGTCCTCCAGGAGGTCGGCCGCCTGCGGGGTGAGCAGGGCGTGGTCGATGCGGATGCCGTCGTCCCGCCGCCAGGCTCCGCCCTGATAGTCCCAGAAGGTGTACTGACCGGGGGCCTGGTTGCGGGCGCGGAAGGCGTCCGTCAGGCCGAGGTTCACGATGCGGCGGAAGGCAGCGCGGCTTTCGGGGCGGGCGAGGGCGTCGTCGTGCCACTTCGCGGGCTCTTTCGCGTCTTCGTCCTGGGGGATGACGTTGTAGTCGCCGGCCAGAATCGCCGCTTCCTCGGCCGCCAGCAACGCCGCGGCGCGCGCCTTCAGCCGTTCCATCCAGGCCAGCTTGTAGTCGAATTTCGGCCCCGGCGCCGGGTTGCCGTTGGGCAGATACAGGCAGCACAGCCGCACCGCCCGCCGGCCCACCACCGTGGCCTCGATCCAGCGCGCCTGTTCGTCCGCATCGTCGCCCGGCAGCCCGCGCGAGACATCCTCCAGCGGCAGCTTCGAGAGGATCGCCACCCCGTTGAACCCCTTCTGCCCGTGGGTTTCCACGTTGTAGCCCATCTCCTCGAAGGGCTGGCGCGGGAAGGCCTCGTCGGTGGACTTGATCTCCTGCAGCAGCACCACGTCGGGGCGGGCCTCCTGCAGCCAGGCGGTGACGGCCGGCAGGCGGGCCTTGATGCCGTTGATGTTGAACGTGGCAATCTCCATGAGGCCCTTCTAGGCCCTGGGCCCATCGATCTGCAACCACCGGTTTGGCAGATTGATGGGGCCGGAGCCCGGCAAGGCACGGGACCGGGGCGCAATCCGCGCCCGGGCCTCGGCCGCAGGGGCGCTCCGGCACGCAGATGAGGATCAGATCGAGAAAGAGGTGCCGCAGCCGCAGGAGGAGGTGGCGTTGGGGTTGTCGACGACGAAGCGCGCGCCGATCAGCTCTTCGGTGTAGTCGATGGTGGCGTTGGCCAGGAACGGCAGCGAGACGCTGTCCACCACCACCTTCTGGCCCTGACCTTCAAGCACCAGGTCGTCCTCGGCGGGATCGTCCAGCCGGATGTCGTACTGAAACCCCGAACATCCGCCACCCTCCACCGCGATGCGCAGCGCCTTGGCTTCTCCGGCCGCCTCGTTGATCTCGGCCAGCCGGGCGAAGGCCCGGTCCGTCACTTTCGGTGGCAGGGTCAGATCCATGGGAGTCACATCTGTCGTTTCTGTTCGCAGGCAAAGCGAATATATGGGGCCCGGGACAGGGCGACAAGAACAGGCGGCGGAATATGCTGAAACCATATGCCACGGATCCGGCGAAATCGCGCGGGCGGCAGCACCCCGAGCGGATCTCCACCTTCCGCAGCGCCTTCCAGCGCGACCGCGACCGGATCATCCATTCCTCCGCCTTCCGGCGGCTCAAGCACAAGACCCAGGTCTTCGTCGAGCACGAGGGGGATTACTACCGCACCCGGCTGACCCATTCCATCGAGGTGGCGCAGGTGGCGCGCACCGTGGCCGGGGCGCTGGGGCTCAACCAGGACCTGGCCGAGGCGGTGGCGCTGGCCCATGATCTGGGCCACCCGCCCTTCGGCCACACCGGCGAGGACGCGCTGCACCGGCTGATGGAGCCCTACGGCGGTTTCGACCACAACGCCCAGGCGATCCGCATCGTCACGAAGCTGGAGCGCCACTACGCCGATTTCGACGGGCTGAACCTCAGCTGGGAGACGCTGGAGGGCATCGCCAAGCACAACGGCCCGGTGCAGGGGCCGCTGCCCTATGCCCTGGCCGAATTCAACGCGCAGTTCGACCTGGAGCTCGACAGCTGGCCCGGGGCCGAGGCCCAGGTGGCCGCCTTCGCCGATGACGTGGCCTACAACCATCACGACCTGCACGACGGGCTGCGCGCGGGGCTGTTCACCGAGGCCGATCTGGCGGCGCTGCCGATCACCGGCCCGGCCTTTGCCGAGGTGGACAGGCTCTATCCGGGGCTTGCGCCCATGCGCCGCCGCCACGAGGCGCTGCGGCGGGTGTTCGGGGTGATGGTGGAGGACCTGATCGCCACCTCCCGCGCCGCGCTGGAACGCGCCGCGCCGCGCTCGCCCGAGGATGTCCGGGCCTTCGGCGCGCCGCTGGTGCATTTCTCGCAGGCGCTGCACGACGAGCTGGCGGAGATCCGCGATTTCCTTTTTGCGCGCATGTACCGCGCCCCTTCGGTGATGGCCGAGCGCGAGCGCGTCACCCGGGTGATCGAGGAGCTGTTCCCCCTCTACATGGCCCGCCCCGGGCTCCTGCCCGGCGAATGGCAGGCCGAGGTGGCCCGCGCGGGCGACGAAACCGCGCTGGCCCGCGTGGTGCTCGATTACGTGGCCGGCATGACCGACCGCTACGCCCTGCAGGAGCACGCCCGCCTGCTGGGGCAGGGGACGGGGGACCGGCCCGAGCCTGATGGGCCCCGACCCCGGCGTTGACCTTCCCGGCCCCCGTGATAAACCCGCGCGGACATGTCCGGGATGAATGAGATGAACCTGTTTTCCGATATCCGCGCGCTGGTCGTGTCGGCGCTGGAAGAGATGAGCGCTTCGGGCGAGCTGCCCGAGGGGCTGGATTTCGCCAATGTCTCGGTGGAGCCGCCGCGCGATGCCGCCCATGGCGACATGGCCACCAACGCGGCGATGGTGCTGGCCAGGGCGGCGAAGCGCAAGCCGCGCGACATCGCCGAGGCGCTGGCGCCCAGGCTGGCGCGCGATGAGCGCATCGCCTCGGCCGAGGTGGCGGGCCCGGGGTTTCTCAACCTGCGGCTGGCCCCTTCCGTCTGGGCCGGGGTGATCGGCGCGGTGCTGCGGGCTGGGGCCGATTACGGGCGTTCGCACATGGGTGCGGGGCGGCGGATCAACGTGGAATACGTCTCGGCCAACCCCACCGGCCCGCTGCACGTGGGCCACACCCGCGGCGCGGTGTTCGGTGATGCGCTTTCCTCGCTGCTGGAATTCGCCGGCTACGAGGTGACGCGCGAATATTACATCAACGACGGCGGCGCCCAGGTGGATGTGCTGGCGCGCTCGGCCTATGAGCGCTACCGCGAGGCCTGCGGGCTGGTGCCCGAGATTTCCGAGGGGCTCTACCCCGGCGACTACCTGGTGCCGGTGGGCGAGGCGCTGAAGGAAAAATACGGTGAAAGCCTGCTGGACAGGCCCGAATCCGAATGGCTGGAGGAGGTGCGCAGCTTCGCCACCGAAAGGATGATGGAGATGATCCGCGCCGATCTCGCCGCGCTCGGGGTGAAGATGGACGTGTTCTTCTCGGAAAAGTCCCTCTACGGCACGGGGCGGATCGAGCAGGCGCTGGAGGTTCTGCGCGAGAAGGGGCTGATCTACGAGGGCGTGCTGGAGCCGCCCAGGGGCAAGAAGCCCGAGGACTGGGAGCCGCGGGTGCAGACGCTGTTCCGCTCCACCGCCTTCGGCGACGACGTGGACCGCCCGGTGAAGAAGTCCGACGGCTCCTGGACGTATTTCGCCCCCGACATCGCCTACCACTACGACAAGATCGAACGCGGGTTCGACGCCCTGATCGACGTTCTCGGGGCCGATCACGGCGGCTACGTGAAGCGGATGAAGGCGGCGGTGGCCGCGCTTTCCGAAGGGCGCGTGCCGCTTGACATCAAGCTCACCCAGCTGGTGCGGCTGTTTCGTGATGGCGAGCCTTTCAAGATGTCCAAGCGGGCGGGCAATTTCGTCACCCTGCGCGATGTGGTCGATCAGGTGGGCCCCGACGTCACCCGCTTCGTGATGCTCACGCGCAAGAACGACGCGCCGCTGGATTTCGATTTCGCGCGCGTGCTGGAGCAGAGCCGCGAAAACCCCGTGTTCTACGTGCAATATGCGCACGCCCGGGTGTGCAGCTTGCTGCGCAAGGCCGAAGCCGCGGGGATTTCGCTGACGGATGAGCCGCAGCTGCGCGACGAGGCCGAGTTCGCGGTGGCCCGCAAGCTGGCCGACTGGCCGCGCCAGGTGGAGATCGCCGCGCGCACCCACGAGCCGCACCGCATCGCCTTCTACCTCTACGAGCTGGCCTCCGATTTCCATGCCCTGTGGAACAAGGGCAACGAAAACCCCGCCCTGCGTTTCCTGCAGGAGGGCGACCCGGCCGCATCGGCCGCTAAAATCGCCCTGCCAAGGGCCGTGGCCGTTGTTATTTCCGCAGGCCTTGGTATTCTTGGCGTGACCCCGGCCGAGGAAATGCGCTGACAACAAGCGCAACCGCGGACCACCGGGGCTGTACAGGCAAGAATATCCGTGTGGGCCGGGCAGCCTGCGCGGAAGCAGTGAGGCAGGTATGGCGGATATCGAATATTCAGACGCCGTGGGCGGGGAATATCCCCCCGCCGGCGTTGGCATGAGCAAGGTCATCAACGGGCTCGGGGCGCTGATCTCGGTCTCGCTTGTCGCAGGGCTGGCCTGGTGGGGCTATCAGCTGATGGTGCGTGACGTCACCGGCGTGCCGGTGATCCGGGCTTTGGAGGGGCCGATGCGGGTGGCCCCCGACGACCCTGGCGGCGAGGCGGCCGATTACCAGGGGCTGGCGGTGAATAATATCCCCGCCGAGGGCGAAGCCGCGCCGCCCGCCGATCAGGTGGTGCTCGCGCCGCCGCCTACGTCGCTCAGGCGCGAGGATTTGCCGGTGCGAGATTTGCAGATCATCGCCAGCGCCCAGTCCGGGCAGGAAGCCGGGGAAAAACCCGCGTCCGAGGCCCCCGAGGCCGCGGCCCGCGCCACGCCTCAGGCGGCGCCCGAAAGCCCCGAAGCCGGTGCCCGGCCCCCGGCGGCCGGGGCCGAAGCCACGCCCCACGACGGCCAGCCCCATGCGGCCGAGGCCGCAGAGGTGGCACCGGCCGACCAGGCGTCGCCGCTCGACCAGGCGGCGCTGATCGAGGCGGTGGTGCGCGAGGCCATTGGCGCGGATACGACGCCTGCCGGCGGCGTGCGGGAGGTTGCTGCGGCGATCACTCCCATCCCGGCCGACATTCCCGGCGTTAAGCGTTCGCGCCGCCCGGTGCCGCGCCCGGCCTCCATCCTGGTTTCGGACCCGGCCCAGGCCGCAGCCGTGCCTGCCGGGGAAAGTGTTGATGCGGCCGTTGTCGAGGCCGCTCTTGCGCCGGCCCCAGCCGCCTCTGAGCCGGATCTGCGCATCGTCGACCCCACCACCCTTACCGTGGGCACCCGTCTGGCCCAGCTTGGCGCCTTCGCCACGCCCGAACTGGCCGAAGGCGAATGGGCCCGCGTCTCGGCTCTTTTCCCCGACATCATGGAAGGCAAGGGGCGGGTGATCCAGGAGGGTCAGTCCGGCGGGCGGGTGTTCTACCGGTTGCGTGCCGAGGGCTTCGAGAACCTCTCCGACGTGCGCCGCTTCTGTGCTGCGCTGCTGACGGGCGATGCCAGCTGCATCCCGGTGACCATCCAGTGAACAGCCGGCGGGGCGCCCATAAGCGCTTCTGCGGCGCCTCGCCGGCCCCTTCCCGCCGCCCTGCCATTGACAACGCCACCTCCGGGGCCGAGGCTTCCGCCCGCATGAAGGGCAGGGCGGATGTCTGAGGAATTTCAGGAAGACAAGGTGGTCCCGGTGGCCGCGCGGCTTGCCGAGGAGGCGCTGATCGTCGATGTGGATGGTTTCGAGGGGCCGCTCGACCTGCTGCTGACGCTGTCGCGCACCCAGAAGGTGGATCTGCGGAAGATCTCGGTGCTGACGCTGGCGCAGCAGTATCTTGCCTTTGTCGAGCGCGCCCGGGCGCTGCGGCTGGAACTGGCCGCCGACTACCTGG
>WFPZ01000141.1 GCA_015487335.1 Paracoccaceae bacterium | reverse complement strand
TAAAGTGTCTCATGAAGGTTGGCCTCGGGATCGGTGGGATGGATGTCGTGTCGCAAACATCTTACCCAATCCTGAGCCAACCTTCTTCTATATTTTCAATAAATTAGCCTACCCCGCTCATTCCATCAGCGCTTAACTTAGTGCCATTCATATCTGACATCTGCTATCTGGCACCAAGACGCCAGGCCAGCTCCTCGCCCGCTCGGAAAGGTACCACCACCTCTTCACCGAAGGGATAGCTCTGCGGTACCCGCCAGGCCTCTCTCACTAGGCTGATGCGTTCTTCGTTGCGCGGCAGGCCATAGAAGTCGGCGCCATGGAAGCTGCAGAAGGCTTCCAGGCGTTCCAGGGCGCCGGCCGCCTCGAAGATCTCGGCGTAGAGTTCCAGCGCGGCATGCGCGGAATAGATGCCGGCACAGCCGCAGGCGGTTTCTTTCCGTGACCTGGGATGAGGAGCGCTGTCGGTGCCGGCGAAGAACCAGGGTTCGCCGCCGGTGGCCGCCGCCAGCAGGGCCTGGCGGTGGCGTTCCCGTTTCAGCACGGGCAGGCAGTAATGATGGGGGCGAATGCCGCCGGCCAACAGATCGTTGCGGTTGAGCAGCAGATGATGAGGGGTGATGGTGGCAGCGACGCGGGGGCCCGCATCCCGGACGAAGGCTACGGCTTCGGCGGTGGTGACGTGTTCCAGGACGATGCGCAATTCCGGATGGCGGCGGACGAGGGGGGCCAGATGGCGTTCGATGAACACGGCTTCGCGGTCGAAGACGTCCACCGCCGGATCGGTGACCTCACCGTGGATGAGGAGCAGCAGGCCATGGGAGGTCATAGCTTCGAAGACGGGATCCAGGTCCTCCAGCCGGGTGACGCCGGCCTCGGCGTGTGTGGTGGCACCGGCCGGATAGAGTTTGGCCGCCGGGATGAAGCCGCTGTCCGCCGCCCGGGCGATGTCGTCGGGGGTGGTGCGGTCCGTGAGATAGAGAGTCATGAGCGGTTCGAAACGAGTGTCTGCCGGCACGTGTTCCAGGATGCGCTCGCGGTAGCTGCGGGCGGCCTCGGCCGTGGTGACCGGCGGCACGAGATTGGGCATGACGACGGCGCGCCCGAAGCGCTGCGCGGTGTGAGGGACCGTGAGCGCCAGCGCGGCGCCATCGCGCAAGTGGACATGCCAGTCGTCCGGCCGGGTGAGGGTGAGACTCGGCATGTAGAAGGTCAGGCCGCGGGATCCGGCGGCAGGGGGGCGTCACGACCCGTGATGCGGTCGATGGCGGCCACCCCGAAGAGCCGGAAACCGCGCAGGGCCTCCGGCGGATGGCCGGCCACGCACACCAGGGGCTTGCCGGCGGACACGCCCATGATGAGGGGGCGGCCGGAGCGCATGGGCACTCCGTCCACCACCAGCTCGCCCACCTCGCGCAGGAGGTCGGAGATGAAATCGCGCCCGCCCACGGCCGTGCCGCCGGAGACCACGACCATGTCCGAGGCCGCCAGGGCCTGGCGCAGGGCTTCGGCGAAGCGCTCGAAGTCGTCCCGCATGATGCCGCCGAAGACGGGAATGCCGCCGGCTTCGGTGATGGCGGCGGCGAGCATGATGGCGTTGCAATCACGGATGGTGCCGGGACGCAGGGGCTCGGTGTGGGGGACGACTTCGTCGCCGGAGCTGAACAGGGTCACCCGCGGCCGGGCGGCCACGTCCACCGCCGCCAGGCCCAGACTGGCCAGGGTGCCCAGCTCGGCCGGGCCCAGGCGGGTGCCGGCGGCGAGCACGGTGCTGCCTCGCTGGATGTCGCAGCCCTGTTCCTCGATGAAGAAACGAGGCGGGAAGGGCCGGTTCACGCGGATGCGGTCGCCCTCCACCTGGGCCTCCCACATGCGCACGATGGAGAAAGGCCCTTCCGCTACGATGCTGCCGGTGGCCACTTGTACGGCCTCGCCCGTCGCGGGCGCCGGGCAGTGGGCATCGCCGGGCAGTACCTTGCCGGCGATCCGGAATTCCACCGGGGAGTCCTCGCCGGCCTCGGTGGTCTCCTCGGTGCGCACCAGGAAGCCCTCCACGATGGCCCGGGGATAGGGCGGGGCATCTTCCGGGGCCTGGATAGCGGCGTAGAGGATGCGGCCCAGGGCCTCTTCCAGGCGGCAGGATTGCGCGGGCAGGCTGCGTTCGGGCAAGGCCTCGACGAAGCGCCGCTGGGCTTCTTTCAGGGGTGAAGACTCGGACATGCGTGTTCCTTCCAAGGTTGAGACTGGGGTTAGAGAGGTGAT
>WFPZ01000140.1 GCA_015487335.1 Paracoccaceae bacterium | reverse complement strand
CGATCTCGGCCCCCACCAGCGCGAGAACGGCCCGCTGCACCGCCAGATCGGCGAAATCGGTCAGCGCCCGGGTGACCGTCTCGAGCGGCCACACCCCGGCCAGATCGCACAGCGCCACCAGCAGCGCCAGCCGCCGCTTGAGCCCGCGCAGCCCCGCCGCAAGCGCCCCCGGCGCCAGCGCGCGGGCCTCGTCGAGCAGGTCCGCCAGCGCCTTTTCAGGCTCGTCCGACAGCGCGTCGCGCAGCCACCCGGCCTCGCGCTGCATCAGCCCGCACAGATAGGGGCTGGAGCCGCCCGCCCCGGCCAGCACCTCGCGCAGCTCGGGGGGGTGTTCGGCAAACAGCGCCGCGATCTCGCGGCCGCGTTCGGGCTCGTGGGGGCGCGGGGCGCGGCTGATCCGGGCGGCGAAACTCATGGCCCGAGAGTGGGCCGCCTCGAAGGCAGGGTCAAGCGGATGGGGATTTCGCCCCCGCCGCGGTTGAAACCGCGGCATCGAGACCCGAAATCGCAACCGTCAGGCGCCGCCCCGGGGCGGCAACAGGAAACCACAGGCCGAGCGATGCACGATACCCGCCTGCCGGACCCGGATCTGCACCCCGGGTTCTATGCCGATGTCCCTCTCAAGCGGCTGCTGGCCTTCGTGGTCGACAGCCTCCTGATCGGGGTCATCACCGTAGCGGTGATTCCCTTCACCGCCTTCACGGGCCTGTTCTTCCTGCCGTTCCTGTTTTTCCTCATCGGGCTTGTCTATCGCACCGCCAGCCTTGCCAATTTCTCGGCCACGCCGGGCATGTGGCTGTTTTCGATAGAGTTCCGCGACCATCGCGGCGAACGGATGAGCCTGCCGCTGGCCTTTGTGCACACGCTTCTGTTCAGCCTGTGGATGTCGATGATGCTGCCGCAGGCGGTATCGGTGATCCTGATGCTGACCACCCCGCGCCGCCAGGGGCTGAGCGATCTTCTCCTGGGCACCGCGGTGATCAACCGGGCGGCCTCCCGCTGAAGCGGGCCGGCCGTGGCGAGGGGGCTTGGCGGACGGGCGCGGCATTGCTAACCTGCTGATATCAATCGAACCGGAAGTGTCATGCGCCACACGCTGCCTCTTGCGCCGCAGTTCTACGTGACGGCCCCGCAGCCCTGCCCCTATCTGGAGGGGCGGATGGAGCGCAAGCTGTTCACCGCCCTGCAGGGCGAGCATGCCACGAGGCTGAACGATGCGCTCTCCAAGCAGGGCTTCCGCCGTTCGCAGAACGTGCTCTACCGGCCGAGCTGCGCGGAGTGCTCGGCCTGCCTGTCGGCGCGCATCCGGGTGGCGGACTTCACCCCCTCGCGCAGCCAGCGCCGGACCGAGCGGCGCAACGCCCACCTGCAGCGGAAGGCGGTCTCGCCATGGGCTTCGGAAGAGCAGTACGCGCTTTTCCGCGCCTATCTCGACAGCCGCCACGCCGATGGCGGGATGGCCGACATGGACATCTTCGAATATGCCGCGATGATCGAGGAGACCCCGATCCGCTCGCGGGTCATCGAATATACCAGCCCCGCCCCCGACGGCGGCGAGGACGAGCTGGTTGCCGTCTGCCTGACGGATGTGCTCGATGACGGGCTGTCGATGGTCTATTCCTTCTACGATCCGCAACGGCGGCGCCAGAGCCTGGGCACCTACGTCATCCTCGACCACGTGCGTCTCGCCCGGGAGGCGGGGCTGCCCTACGTCTATCTCGGCTACTGGGTGCCGGGCAGCCCGAAGATGGGCTACAAGGCCGGCTTCTCGGCGCTGGAGGTCTATCACAAGGGCGCCTGGCGCGACATCGGCGACCCGGCCGCCTATTCGGCCGAGACGCATCCGCTGTCCACCGATCCGATTGCCGAGCAGGTGGCCCGCATCTCGCTGCCCGACATCCGCCCGACCGAAAACTGAGCCCGCCCTGCCCCGCCCGACGACCGCGGCCCCGGGTGACTGCAAATTCCCGGGAGCGGGCGAATGAAGGTTGCAATTCGCAAAATGCATGAGCAAGATGCCGCCAGCGAGGGGGGAGCCGCCTGGCACAGGGCGTTCGCGTGCTGCCTTCTCCAATAACGAATTATGAGAAACACGGAGGACTCTCAGATCAATGGAACGTCGTAAGTTTCTGAAAGGCGCAGCAATCGCCGGCACCGGAGCGGCCCTGGCCGCCCCCGCAGTCGCCCAGGGCATCAAGGAGATGAACATCGTCTCGACCTGGCCGCGCGACTTCCCCGGCCTCGGCACCTCGGCCCAGCGCCTGGCCAAGAACATCGAGATCCTGTCGCAGGGCTCGATCAAGGTGAACTATTTCGCCGCCGGCGAGCGCGTGAAGGCGTTCGACTCCTTCGACGAAGTGGCCTCGGGCAACAGCCAGGCCTATATCGCGGCCGACTACTACTGGGTCGGCAAGGATCCGGCGTTTGCCTATTTCACCACCGTGCCCTTCGGCATGACCGTGGCCGAATGGAACGCCTGGGTCCTGTGGGCCGGCGGCCAGGAGCTGTGGGACAAGGTTTCGGGCCAGTTCGGCCTCAAGGCCCTGCCCTGCGGCGCCACCGGCACCCAGGCGGGCGGCTGGTTCGCCAAGGAGATCAACACCCCCGAGGACTTCAAGGGCCTGAAGATGCGCATCCCCGGCCTCGGCGGCACGGTGATGAGCAAGCTCGGCGTCTCCACCATCTCGCTGCCGGGCGGGCAGATCTATGAAAACCTGGTCTCGGGCGCCATCGACGCCACCGAGTGGGTCGGTCCCTTCAACGACTACTTCATGAAGTTCTACGAAGTGACCAAGTACTACTACACCGCCGGCATGCACGAGCCGAACGCCAACATCGCGCTGGGCATGAACGCCAGCTGGTGGGGCAGCCTGACCGACAGCGAACAGGCCGTGATCCGCGCCGCCGCGCTGATGGAAAACGACCTGATGTTCGCCGAATACCAGGCCAAGAACGGCGAATACCTGCGCAAGCTGATCGAGGAACAGGGCGTGCAGGTGGCCTCCTTCTCCGAAGAGATCTGGGACGCCTTCGGCGAAGCCGCAGCGGAGGTGTTCGAGGAAACCCGCGCCAAGTCTCCGCTGGCGGCGGAAGTGGACGACGCCTTCCAGGCGGCGCTGCGCGAGATCGGCCGCTCGATGGCGATCATGGAGGGCGAATTCCTCTCGCACCGCAACCGGATCCTGGGTCTCGACACCTGATCACGGCCTGCACAGAACAGATGGCGGGGCTTTCGGGCCCCGCTTTTCCATGACATCTCCTAGGGCGCGGTGGCGCTCGGCACAATTGCAAGAGGGGTGGAATCCATGTCTGCGACGGACACGGGGGACGGGATCGAACGCTACGGCGAGCCGGCACCGGTAACCCGGATCGTCGGCTGGGGCACGCTGGGGGCCCTGGCCGCCCTGCTGATCAACAATGTTCTCAACGTCGGCTTCGGATACCCGATGCCGCAGGCCATCCTGTCGGGGGACACCGCCGCCCTGGTTCCGGTGCTCGTCTATGTGGCCGGCATCGCGCTTGGCGCGGGCTATGCCCTGGCAACGCCGCGCAATGCGCTGCGCTGGGACGCCGCGCGCATCCACCGCTTCAACGTCTATCTCATCCGGGCCTTCTACTTCGGCATCCTGTTTGTCGGCATCGCCGATACCATCATCGCCTTCCTGCGGGTCGAGAACGTCCTCGGCTTGTTCTTCGACCGCGAGACGGTGCTCTACTTCCAGCGCCCCGATTTCATCGGCCTGTGGTTCCACCTTCCGCTGATCGTGCTCGGCTTCGTGGTGGCCCTGTTCTCCCGCACGCTGGGATTCATGTGGCTGGCGCTGCTGATCATCCTCGCCGAACTGGCGATCGTGATCACCCGCTTCATCTTCTCCTACGAGCAGGCCTTCATGGGCGACCTGGTGCGCTACTGGTATTCGGGGCTGTTCCTCTTCGCCTCGGCCTATACCCTTTACGAAGAAGGCCATGTGCGGGTGGATGTCGTCTATTCCAACCTGCAGACCCGCACCAAGGGAATGCTCAATGCCTGGGGGGTGATCCTTCTGGGCATGCCGACGGCCTGGACGGTGCTTGCCGTGGGGTTTGCCGGGCCGCAGTCGATCATCAACAGCCCGGTGATGAATTTCGAGATCACCCAGACCGGCGGCATCGGCATGTACGTGAAGTACCAGATGGCCGCCTTCCTCGGCATCTTCGGAATGACCATGCTGATCCAGTTCGTCTCGATGCTGTTCGAGGCGGTCGCCGACTGGCGCGGAGAGCCCGGCCATCGCCACCTCGAGACGGAACCGGCAGCGTAGCAAGGACCTGATCCATGGAAATCTTCTTTCTCGCCGTTCTGGTGATCCTGATGATCGCGGCCCTTGGCTCCGGCTTTCCGGTGGCCTTCTCGCTGCCTGGCGCCGCAATTCTCACCATCCTGCTGGCCGGCACAGCCGGGCTGATCTTCGCCGGGGATGCCGGCGCCTATTTCTATGCCGGCGGGCCGTGGCAATGGCTCTCGGCCGGCGTCACCAACCTTCGAAGCGTCTACTGGGTGGTGGAGCGCGACACGCTGATCGCCGTGCCGCTGTTCATCTTCATGGGCATCATGCTGCAAAAGTCGAAGATCGCCGAAGACCTGCTGGTGACCATGGCGAAGCTCTTCGGCCCGGTCCCGGGGGGGCTGGGCATCTCGGTGGTCTTCGTGGGCGCGCTGCTGGCCGCCACCACCGGCATCGTCGGCGCCACGGTGGTGGCCATGGGGCTGATCTCCCTGCCGGCGATGATGCGCAACAACTATTCCACCCAGCTGGCCACCGGCACCATCGCCGCTTCGGGCACGCTGGGGCAGATCATCCCGCCGTCGATCGTGCTGATCATCCTGGCCGACCAGCTCTCTTCGGCCACCGACCAGGCCGGAGTGCTGCGCCAGGGGCTCTACAAGGCCGCGACGGGCGAGTTCTCCATGCCCTCGATCTTCGATGTCGGCTCCACCAGCGCCGGCGAGATGTTCCTCGGGGCCCTGATCCCGGGGCTCGTGCTGGTCGGGCTGTACATGCTCTACATCCTCGCCTTCGCGGTGCTGCGCCCCCAATCGGCCCCCGCCGTGCATCGCGAGGGCACCTTCAACGCCGCCTTCTGGGGACAGGTGGCGCTGACCCTGGTGCCGCCGCTGACGCTGATCTTCCTGGTGCTGGGGTCTATCATCATGGGCGTGGCCACGGTGAACCAGGCCGGCGCCATCGGCGCGGCGGGCGCCACCGTGATGGCCGGCTACCGCATCACCGAGAACGTGCGCGGCCGCTACCACCCCGCCATTCTCGGCCTGCTCTCGCTGGCGCTGCTGGCCTACACCCTCAACAACTACGACATGAACGTGAAGCTGATCCAGGACAGCGAGGACGCCTTCGGCATCCTGCTCGGGGTGATCGGCTCGGCGGGTCTCATCGTCTCGCTCGTCTGGAGCGGGCTGCGCGTCCTGCGCTTCGAGCGCACGCTGCACGGGGTGATGCTCGAGACCGCCAAGACCACGGCGCTGGTGTTCGTCATCCTCATGGGGGCGGCGATCCTGACCTCCGCCTTCCGCGCCTTCGGCGGCGAAGAGCTGGTGCGCGAATTCCTCAACGGTCTGCCCGGCGGCTTCTGGACGAAGTTCATCGTCGTCATGGCGGTGATCTTCGTGCTCGGCTTCTTCCTCGACTTCATCGAGATCTCGGTGGTCGTGGTGCCGATCGTGGCCCCGATCCTTCTGGCCGACCCCTCGGCGAATGTCACTGCCGTGTGGTTGGGGGTGATGATCGGGCTCAACATCCAGACCTCCTTCCTCACCCCGCCCTTCGGCTTTGCGCTGTTCTATCTGCGCGGCGTCGCCCCGGCGATCGTCAAGACCATCGACATCTACAAGGGCGTGGTGCCCTTCATCCTGCTGCAACTTCTGGCTCTGGGCATCGTCGGATACCTGCCGCCGCTGGTGAACTACCTGCCGAACCGCGTGAACTACCTGTCCGAAACCTCGCCGCCGCCGCGCAACCCCAAGCTGCAGCTGTGCATGGACGAATACGTGCTCGACAAGCTGTCCGGGGCGGAAAGGCAGGCGGTTCTCGATGCCATCGCCACCGCCCGGCAGCTGGATCTCGGCTACCTGCCGAAATCCGTCGCCTCCGATCTGACCCGCGCCTTCGACAGCGCCGAAGGGGCGCTGAGGGAACTGGCCCTGATCGAGGACGCCGCCGCGGCGGTAGAGGCGGCCGCGCCTGCATACCGGCCGGTGCTGACCGCCGTGCGCGGCATCGAGAAGGACATCCGCGATGCCGAGGCAGAGCTCAAGGACGTCGAGCAGGAGCTGTCCAGCCGGCGCAACGGCAACTCGGAGGAAAGGCGGGCCAGGCTCGAGAGGCGCGCCGAGGAGCTGAAGGCCGAGATCGAGGAGCTGCGCGCCTCCATCCCCGCCGACTGGCCCGAGACCTACAAGGCGTTCCGCTCGCTGGTGCAGGCCGAGAACAAGGTGCGCAACACCTACCGGCGCCTGGCCGATACCTCCTACGAGAATGCCGCCAAGGTGCTGGCGGTGCTCGATGCCACGCCGCGGTTCCTGGAGCTCGAGGCGGACCTTCAGGCCATGCGAGACGTGCTGGCCAGCGCCGACCCGGCAACCGCCGAGGCAAGGCTGAAGGAGCTCGGCAGCCGTTTCAACCGCGTCTCCGGGGCCTCCGAGGTGGCCAAGCCGCTTTCCAAGGCGCGCCGGGCCATCCGCGGGCGCACGCCCAACCGCGAGAAGGCGCTGGCCCAGCTCGAGGCCGCCATTGCCGCCTATCAGGCCCAGAAGGAATGGCGCGCCCGCGCCGAAACGGAGCTGCGGCCCGGCCTCGAGGCCTACACGGCGGCGCTGAAGGATACGCTGGGCCTGCGGTCCCAGCCGCGGATGACGCGCGAGCAGGCGCTGTTCGCGGCCTCCTGCAACGCGGTTCACAGGGACATCTCGCTGAACTTCTGAGCCTGCGGGAAGCGATTGCCGCACCGGCCTTTCCCCCGCCCCGGCACCACCGGGGCGGGGGTTTCATCTTTTCGCGAATTTCCCGACAGGCCCGGCAATCGCAACAAAATGCCGCCACGCTCGCGCCACGCGACATTTAATTCTTCTTTTCACGGTTGACGCCCTCTTCGCCCCCCCATAATCTCGCGCCCACGCACAACGGAGCCAGCGGCATGAAAGAGATTATCGTACTCGTGGGAATCAGGCGCATGGGCCGGTAACGGCAGACCATATCGAAACCCCATGCGCCCCCGAAGCTTCCGGGGGCTTTTTCATGCGTGAACGGGACGACGAACGGAGAGAGTGATGGCACGTCAGATGACCGGCGCGAAAATGGTGGTTCAGGCCCTCAAGGATCAGGGCGTGGACACGGTATTCGGATATCCCGGCGGGGCCGTCCTTCCGATCTATGACGAGCTTTTCCAGCAGAACGACATTCGCCACATCCTGGTGCGCCACGAGCAGGGCGCGGTGCATGCCGCCGAAGGCTATGCGCGCTCCAGCGGCAAGCCCGGCGTGGTGCTGGTGACCTCCGGCCCCGGGGCCACCAATGCCGTCACCGGTCTGACCGATGCGCTGATGGATTCGATCCCCATCGTCGTGCTCACCGGCCAGGTGCCCACCTTCATGATCGGCACCGACGGCTTTCAGGAGGCCGACACCGTGGGCATCACGCGGCCCTGCACCAAGCACAACTGGCTGGTCAAGGATACCGAGAACCTCGCCCAGGTGCTGCACCAGGCCTTCCACGTGGCCACCCACGGCCGCCCCGGCCCGGTTCTGGTGGACATACCCAAGGACGTGCAGTTCGCCTCCGGCAGCTACATCCCGCCGAAAGCGGCCGATACCTCGAACTACGCCCCCCGGGTGAAGGGCGACATCGAGGCCATCACCGAACTGGCCGAGGCCATCGAGAAGGCCCGCCGCCCCGTCTTCTACACCGGCGGCGGCGTCATCAACTCGGGCCCCGCCGCCAGCCAGCTGCTGCGCGAGCTGGTCGATGCCACCGGATTCCCGATCACCTCCACCCTGATGGGGCTGGGCGCCTACCCCGCCTCGGGCAAGAACTGGATCGGCATGCTGGGGATGCACGGGCTTTACGAGGCCAACATGGCGATGCACGACTGCGACCTGATGATCGCCATCGGCGCCCGCTTCGACGACCGCATCACCGGCCGCATCGACGCCTTCAGCCCCGGCTCGAAGAAGGCCCATATCGACATCGACCCCAGCTCGATCAACAAGGTGATCCGGGTGGACATCCCGATCGTCGGCGACGTGGCCCATGTGCTGGAAGATCTGCTCAAGGTCTGGAAATCGCGCGGCCGCAGGACAGAGCGCGAGGCCGTGCAGAAATGGTGGGCGCAGATCGAGGAATGGAAAGCCAGGGACTGCCTGCGCTACACCCCCTCCGAGACCTCCATCAAGCCGCAATACGCGCTGGAACGGCTCGAGGCGCTGACCCGCGAGCATGACCGCTACATCACCACCGAAGTGGGCCAGCACCAGATGTGGGCGGCCCAGTTCATGGGCTTCGAGAAACCGGGCCGGCTGATGACATCCGGCGGGCTGGGCACCATGGGCTACGGCTTTCCCGCCTCCATCGGCGTGCAGCTGGCCCACCCGGATGCGCTGGTGATCAATGTGGCCGGCGAGGCCAGCTGGCTGATGAACATGCAGGAGATGGGCACCGCGGTGCAGTACCGGCTGCCGGTCAAGCAGTTCATCCTCAACAACGAGCGCCTGGGCATGGTGCGCCAGTGGCAGCAGCTCCTGCACGGCGAGCGCTACTCGCACAGCTGGTCCGAGGCCCTGCCCGATTTCGTGAAGCTGGCCGAAGCCTTCGGCGCGAAGGGCATCGTCTGCAGGGATCCGGCCGATCTGGACGACGCGATCATGGAAATGATCAACCACGACGGCCCGGTGATCTTCGACTGTCTGGTGGAAAAGCACGAAAACTGCTTCCCGATGATCCCCTCGGGCAAGCCCCACAACGAGATGCTGCTGGGCGAGGCCTCGACCGAAGGGGCGATCGGCTCGGGCGGCGCGGTTCTGGTATAGGGAGATACGGCAAATGTCTGCACTCAAGATCAAGAAAGGCGCCACCCGCCACTCCGCCTACCAGCTGCGCGACCCCCACGCCGAGGTGGTGGAGCGCCACACGCTTTCGGTGATCGTGGCCAACGAGGCGGGCGTGCTGGCGCGCGTCATCGGCCTGTTCTCGGGGCGCGGCTACAATATCGAAAGCCTCACCGTGGCCGAGATCGACCACACCGGCCACCGCTCGCGCATCACCCTGGTGACCACCGGCACCCCGGCGGTGATCGAGCAGATCAAGGCCCAGCTGGG
>WFPZ01000139.1 GCA_015487335.1 Paracoccaceae bacterium | reverse complement strand
TCACCTGCGGTTCGGACTGGGTCTGGTGGTTGTAGGATTTCACCGAGATGGTATCGACCATGCGGATGTCGAGCTCGCGCGAGACGATCATCGCCGGGGCCATGCCGCCGCGGGTGATCGCCACCACCGCCCTCCAGGCGCCGTTCTCGGGGCCCTGGCCGTCAAGCCGCCAGGCCAGCGCCCGGGCGTCGCGGTGAAGCTGGTCCCAGCTGACGTGAAACCCCTTCTCGTGAGGCAGGCGTTCGGGCATGTCACTGACCTTTCGTGATGTCCGGGGCGTCCACCGCCTTCATGCCGATGGCGTGATAGCCGGCGTCCACGTGCAGGACCTCGCCGGTCACGCCCGAGCCCAGATCGGAAAGCAGGTAGAGGGCGGACTTGCCCACGTCGTCGATGGTGACGTTGCGCCGCAGGGGCGAGTTGTACTCGTTCCACTTCATGATGTAGCGGAAATCGCCGATGCCGGAGGCGGCCAGCGTCTTGATCGGGCCGGCCGAGATGGCGTTGCAGCGGATGCCGTCGCGGCCCAGGTCCTCGGCGATGTAGCGCACGCTGGCCTCGAGCGCGGCCTTGGCCACGCCCATCACGTTGTAGTGCGGCATCACCTTCTCGGCGCCGTAGTAGGTGAGGGTGAGCAGAGAGCCGCCCTCGTTCATCATCGCCGCGGCGCGCCGGCACACGGCGGTGAAGGAATAGACGGAGATGTCCATCGACATGGCGAAGTTGGCGCGCGAGGTGTCCACGTAGCGGCCGCGCAGCTCGTTCTTGTCGGAAAATCCGATGGCATGGACCACGAAGTCGATCCGCCCCCAGCGCTCGGCCAGCGCCGCGAACAGGGCATCGATCGAGTCTTCCTCGGCCACGTCGCACTCGACGACGAAATCCGAGCCCAGCTTCTCGGCCAGCGGCAGCACGCGCTTCTTCAGCTGTTCGCCCTGGTAGGAGAAGGCGAGCTCCGCCCCCGCACCGGCCAGCGCCCTGGCGATGCCCCAGGCAATGGACCTTTCATTGGCGAGGCCCATGATCAGCCCGCGCTTTCCTGCCATCAGTTCTGACGTCATCTCGTGCCCCTCGACCACGATTGGATTGTGAACAGCCGTTTAGGGGAATAGCCTGCCCGCATCAAGGAAAAGGCTCGCAATGGCGGGCGCAGGCCTCGCTGCCAGCGGCGGGAAAGGCCGGGCGCGCCGCAACGGAGGTGGAGATGAACCGTCGCAGTGGCATCTTTTCGGGGGACGATCCGATGGCCATCGTCCGGCGCTGGCTGGCCGAGGCCGAGGCGAAGGAGCCTTCCGACCCCAACGCCGCGGCGCTGGCAACGGTGGATGCGGAGGGCATGCCGAATGTGCGCATCATTCTCGTCAAGGCGATCGAGGATGACGCCTTCGTGTTTTTCACCAATTACAACAGCGTGAAAGGGCGCGAACTTGAAGCATCCAGAAAGGCGGCGCTGAACTTTCACTGGAAGTCTCTGGCCCGCCAGGTGCGGGTGCGCGGCCTGGTCGAGCGCGAAAGCGAGGAGAAATCGGACGCCTACTATCGCACGCGCCCGCTGGGCAGCCGGATCGGCGCCTGGGTGTCGCGCCAGTCCGAGCCGCTGGATTCGCGCGAGATGCTGTTGCAGTCGGTGCGCAGGGCCGAGGCCGCCTTCGGGCGCAATCCGCAGCGGCCGCCGTTTTGGGGCGGCTACCGGATCATGCCGCTGGAAGTGGAGTTCTGGGCCGCCGGCAAGTTCAGGTTGCACGACAGATTCCGGTGGTCCCGCAAGGGTTTAGAGGAGCCATGGACGGTATGCCGGCTGAACCCTTGATATCGCCGGACCCGGCGGCATTTCGCCGGGTTTCTCCGCTTTTCGTCTTGAAAGGAAGGCCGGTTTCGGCGCAAACCTCTGGTGGGGATAGGAGCAATACCGTTGCCTGGGAACGATGGAACGCAAAAGTGAGATTCGCAGGGTCGTCGGCCATGTGAAGTGGTTCGACCCTGCCAAGGGCTTCGGCTTCGTGGTGGCCGAGGACGGCGGGGCCGACATCCTGCTGCACGCCAACGTGCTGCGCAATTTCGGGCAAAGCTCGGTGGCCGACAACGCAGGCATCGAGATCAGCGTCCAGGAAACCGCGCGTGGCATGCAGGCGCTGGAGGTGCACCGGATCGATCCGCCCAAGGTCGATTCGGCCCCGCCGCTGGAAGACCTCGACAACGAAGAACTTTCCGCCGCCGACCTGCCGCTGGAACCGGCGCGGGTGAAATGGTTCGACAAGGCCAAGGGCTTCGGCTTTGCCAACGTCTTCGGCAGCGACGAGGACATCTTCGTGCATGTGGAGGTTCTGCGCCGGTCGGGCTTTGCCGACCTGCAGCCGGGCGAGGCGATCGGGCTGCGGGTGATCGAGGGCAAGCGCGGGCGCATGGCCGCCTCGGTAACCGCCTGGGACGCGGCCCTGAAGGAATGAAGGCCCTTCCGAGAACTTCCCTTTATGTTACTTTCCGGTCTCCGTGCTTGTGGTATACAGGGGCGGACAGCCGAGACATCTGAAGGGGTTACCATGAGAATTTCGATCCTGGCGCTGGCGGCAACGGTCATGGCAGGCCCCGTGCAGGCGCTCGGAGACTGCGCGCCGGACAAGGTTTTCCTTCGCGGGGACTGGGGGCAGGCGATGTTCTCGGTCGAGGTGGCCGACGATGACGCCGAGCGCGCCAAGGGGCTGATGGACCGCCCCTCCATGCCGCGCAATGCCGGGATGCTCTTCGTCTACGAAAAGCCCCAGTCGGTGGCGTTCTGGATGAAGAACACCCTGATCCCGCTCGACATGCTGTTCATGGACGAGACCGGAACGGTGCGCAGGATCAAGGAGATGGCCGAGCCCCTGGACACCACCCCGATTCCCGGCGGCAAGGACATCCAGTTCGTCCTCGAGATCAATGGCGGGCTGAGCGAGAGCTACGGAATCGACGTGGGCACCCAGCTGCGCCATCCGGCCGTGGATCAGGACAAGGCCGCCTGGCCCTGCGAGGGCGACTAGGTTCTGTCCGCCCGGGGGCTTTCCTTCGGCGGATTCCCTATATATTGAAGGCGCGTCGGGGCGTGGCGCAGTCTGGTAGCGCACCTGTTTTGGGAACAGGGGGTCGTGAGTTCGAATCTCGCCGCCCCGACCATCCTCGCCAGGCGTGATTTTCCCGGTTGTGGGAGTCGGGCAACAGATTCCGCCGCGCAGCAGGCGGCGGATGCGCCGGCCCCGGGTTCATCCATCTTGTCACGAAGTCGCTCTAAGTTGTGCCTGCAAGGCCGTTTCCTGCCGGCGCGGGAAGCCGCAGCGCCAGGGGGTGAATCACGCGGCATTTCCGCAGTTCTGCATCTGGCCTTTCGTCAACTCGAAAAACTTGTGGATAGTGCAAATTTTTCCGTTGACCGGCCGGGGATGTCTACGTCAGGTTGTGGGTGTCATCCGGATGGCCACAACATTTTGTGGTCGGGGCCGGAAAAAGGGAAAAGTTCATCAGTAACGGCCGAAGCCCGGATACGGGCCCGGGGCCAGAGTGGTGCGGCGCGTTCGCGTCCGTGAACGGTCTTCCCTTTTTTCGTCCTTCCCCGGATGGCGCAAGCCGGTGCGGTCCGCGCAGGACGGGCGCATCTAGGAGAAGCCGGGAAAGTCACGGGGCAAGTTCGAATGAAGATCGAAAGAAAATTCACGACGGCAGGTGAAGGTGCATATGGAGGGGTGGAGTTCACCACCACCTCCTCGGAGATTCGCAACCCCGACGGGACGGTGGTCTTCCGTCTCGAAGAGCTGGAAGTGCCTGCGAGCTGGAGCCAGGTGGCCTCGGACGTGATCGCCCAGAAATACTTCCGCAAGGCCGGGGTGCCGGCGCGGCTCAAGCGTGTGCGCGAAAAGGGCGTGCCCGAGTTCCTGTGGCGCTCGGTGGCCGACGAGGAGGCTCTGGCCGAACTGCCCGAGGAGGAGCGCTACATCGGCGAAACCTCTGCCAGGCAGGTCTTCGACCGGCTGGCCGGGGCCTGGGCCTACTGGGGCTGGAAGGGCGGCTATTTCTCCTCCCAAGAGGACGCGCGCGCCTATTACGACGAGATGCGCCACATGCTGGCCACCCAGCGCGGTGCCCCCAACAGCCCGCAGTGGTTCAACACCGGCCTGCACTGGGCCTACGGCATCGACGGGCCGGGGCAGGGCCACTACTACGTGGATCACGAAACCGGCGAGCTGACCCGCTCGGCCAGCGCCTACGAACACCCCCAGCCGCACGCCTGCTTCATCCAGTCGGTGAAGGATGATCTGGTGGGCGAGGGCGGCATCATGGATCTGTGGGTGCGCGAGGCGCGGCTGTTCAAATACGGCTCGGGCACCGGCACGAACTTTTCCTCCCTGCGCGCCGACGGCGAGCCGCTGTCGGGCGGGGGCAAGTCGTCCGGCCTGATGGGTTTCCTGCGCATCGGCGACCGTGCGGCGGGGGCCATCAAGTCGGGCGGCACGACGCGCCGGGCCGCCAAGATGGTGATCTGCGACATGGATCACCCCGACATCGAGGAATTCATCAACTGGAAGGTCATCGAAGAGCAGAAGGTGGCCAGCCTGGTGGCCGGTTCGAAGATGCACGAACGCCACCTCAACGAGATCTTCGCCGCCGTGCGCGCCTGGGACGGAGCGACCGAAGACGCCGTCGATCCGAAGAAGAACCCGGCCCTGAAGGCGGCGATCCGCGCGGCGAAAAAGGCCGCCATTCCGGAGAATTACGTCAAGAGGGTGCTCGACTACGCCAGGCAGGGCTACAGCTCGATCGAGTTTCCCACCTACGATACCGACTGGGACAGCGAGGCCTATTCCACCGTATCGGGGCAGAACTCCAACAACTCGGTGCGCGTCACCGACGCCTTCCTCAAGGCGGTGCGCGAGGATGCCGACTGGGAGCTGATCCGCCGCACCGACGGCAAGGTGGCCAAGGTGGTGAAGGCGCGCGAGCTGTGGGAGCAGGTCGGCCACGCCGCCTGGTCCTGCGCCGATCCGGGGATCCAGTTTCACGATACCATCAACGCCTGGCACACCTGCCCCGAGGACGGCCCGATTCGCGGCTCCAACCCGTGCTCGGAATACATGTTCCTCGACGACACCGCCTGCAACCTGGCCTCGATGAACCTGCTGGCCTTCCTGCGCGACGGCGAGTTCCAGGCCGAGGAGTACATGCACGCCACGCGGCTGTGGACGCTGACGCTGGAGATCAGCGTGATGATGGCGCAGTTCCCGTCGAAGGAAATCGCGCAGCTGTCCCACGACTTCCGCACGCTGGGGCTGGGATATGCCAATATCGGCGGGCTGCTGATGAACCTCGGGATCGGCTACGACAGCGACGAGGGCCGGGCGCTGTGCGGCGCGCTCACCGCGATCATGACCGGCGTGGCCTACGCCACCTCGGCCGAGATCGCCGCCGAGCTGGGCCCGTTTGCGGGATATGAGCGCAATGCCCGGCACATGCTGCGGGTGATCGCCAACCACCGCACCGCCGCTTACGGAAAGGACAAGGGTTACAAGGGGCTGGCGGTCAAACCTGTTCCGCTGGATCATGCCAGCTGCCCCGACAAGCGGCTGGTGGAGCTGGCCCGGGGCGCATGGGACGAGGCGCTGGAGCTGGGCCGCAAGCACGGCTACCGAAACGCCCAGACCACGGTGATCGCGCCCACCGGCACCATCGGGCTGGTGATGGATTGCGACACCACCGGGATCGAGCCCGATTTCGCGCTGGTGAAGTTCAAGAAGCTCGCAGGCGGCGGCTATTTCAAGATCATCAACCGTTCGGTGCCGGCCGCGCTCGAGAAGCTGGGCTATTCGAGCGCCCAGATCGAGGAGATCATCTCCTATGCGGTGGGCCACGGCACGCTGGGCAACGCGCCGGGCATCAACCACACGGCGCTCATCGGCCACGGCTTCGGGCCGGCCGAGATCGAGAAGATCGAGGCCGCGCTGCCCTCGGCCTTCGACATCCGCTTCGTGTTCAACCAGTGGACCCTGGGCGAGGAGTTCTGCACCAGGACGCTGGGCATCCCGGCCGAGAAGCTGAATGACCCGAGCTTCGACCTGCTGCGCCACCTCGGGTTCTCGCGCCGCGACATCGAGGCGGCCAACGACCACGTCTGCGGAACCATGACGCTGGAGGGCGCGCCGCACCTGAAGGAAGAGCATTACAGCGTCTTCGATTGCGCCAATGTCTGCGGGCGCAAGGGCAAGCGCTATCTTTCGGTGGAAAGTCACATCAAGATGATGGCGGCGGCGCAGAGCTTCATCTCGGGGGCGATCTCCAAGACCATCAACATGCCCAATGACGCCACCATCGAGGATTGCCTCGCGGCCTACGAGCTGAGCTGGTCGCTCGGGGTGAAGGCCAATGCGCTTTACCGCGACGGCTCCAAGCTCAGCCAGCCGCTGGCCTCGGCCCTGATCGAGGACGACGACGAGGCCGAAGAGATCCTGGCCTCGGGCAGCGCCCCGGAAAAGGCGGCGGTCCTGGCCGAGAAGGTTGTCGAGAAGGTGGTGATCAAGGAGGTGCCGCGCGGCCGGGTGAAGCTGCCCGAACGGCGCAAGGGCTACACCCAGAAGGCGATCGTCGGCGGGCACAAGGTCTATCTGCGCACCGGCGAATACGAGGACGGCTCTCTGGGCGAGATCTTCATCGACATGCACAAGGAGGGCGCGGGCTTTCGCGCCATGATGAACAACTTCGCCATCGCCGTCTCGGTGGGCCTGCAGTACGGGGTGCCGCTGGAGGAGTTCGTGGATGCCTTCACCTTCACCAAGTTCGAGCCCGCCGGAGCGGTGCAGGGCAACGACAGCATCAAGAACGCCACCTCGATCCTCGACTACATCTTCCGCGAGCTGGCGGTGAGCTACCTCGACCGCACCGATCTGGCCCATATCGAGCCCGAGGGCGCGCGGTTCGACGATCTCGGCCGCGGTGCCGAGGAGGGGGTGTCCAACATCCGCGAGCTGAGCGGCGAGGCGGCTTCGCGCTCGCTGGAGGTGCTGCGCCAGATCTCCTCCACGGGCTATCTGCGCAAGCGTCTGCCGCAGGAGCTGATGGTGCTGCAGGGCGGGGTGCGGGCCTCGGCCCCGGCATCCGGCGAAGCCCGGACGGCGCTGGCCTCGGACACGGTGACGGCGGGGGGCTTTTCCGAGGCCGCGGCCAGCTTCGAGAGCGCCGGCACCTCGCTTCAGGCCGATGCCCGCGCCCGCGCGAAGATGCAGGGCTACGAGGGCGACCCCTGCGGCGAATGCGGAAACTACACGCTGGTGCGCAACGGCACCTGCATGAAGTGCAACACCTGCGGGGCGACCTCGGGGTGCAGCTGAAGAGATTTCGGC
>WFPZ01000138.1 GCA_015487335.1 Paracoccaceae bacterium | reverse complement strand
CCCCATGGCGATTGCGCGCAGGTCCATCTTCACTCCAGCAAAAAGGGCCGCCCGGCGGCGACCCTTTCCGAAATTCCCGGGATTTACAAGATCAGCCGTTGACGCTGTCCTTGAGCGCCTTGGCGATGGTCATCTTCACCACCTTGTCGGCTTCCTTGCGGATCTGCTCGCCGGTGGCCGGGTTGCGGACCATGCGCTCGGGGCGCTCGCGGCAGTAGATCTTGCCCACGCCCGGCAGGGTCACCGCACCGCCGTTCGAAACCTCGCGGGTGATGACGGTGGTGATCGCCTCCAGCGCGGCGGAGGCGGACTTCTTGTCGGTGCCCATTTCCTCTGCCAGAGCGGCGACGAGCTGGGTCTTGGTCAGCGGTTTTGCCATGTATGGTCTCCTCGTTCGTCCCCGAAGTTGGGGTTTGTGAGCGGAATCTAGCGGAATATTGGGGCCCAACACAACGACTAGTGGGGAAAAACCGCGGAAAAACGCGCATTTTGCGGATAAAGCGCCCCAACGTCACAGGAATGCCGTCTCCTCGAAGCTGCGCAGCTTGCGCGAGTGGATGCGCTCCAGCGGCATTTCGCGCAGCTTCTCCATTGCGCGGATGCCGATCTGCAGGTGGTTCGACACCTGCGACTTGTAGAACTCCGAGGCCATGCCGGGCAGTTTCAGCTCGCCGTGCAGCGGCTTGTCGGAGACGCAGAGCAAGGTGCCGTAGGGCACCCTGAAGCGAAACCCGTTGGCGGCGATGGTGGCGCTTTCCATGTCCAGCGCGATGGCGCGCGACTGCGAAAGCCGCTGCACCGGCCCGGACTGGTCGCGCAGCTCCCAGTTGCGGTTGTCGATGGTGGCCACGGTGCCGGTGCGCATGATCCGCTTGAGCTCGTAGCCCTTCAGCCTTGTCACCTCCTCGACCGCCTCTTCCAGCGCGATCTGGATCTCGGCCAGGGCCGGAATCGGCACCCAGACCGGAAGGTCGTCGTCGAGGACGTGATCTTCGCGCAGATAGGCATGGGCCAGCACGTAATCGCCCAGCCGCTGGCTGTTGCGCAGCCCCGCGCAATGGCCGACCATCAGCCAGGCGTGCGGGCGCAGCACGGCGATGTGGTCTGTGGCGGTTTTCGCGTTCGACGGCCCGACGCCGATGTTGACCAGCGTGATTCCGGCGCCATCGGGGCGCTTGAGGTGGTAGGTGGGCATCTGCGGCAGCTTGGCCGGCGGGCGCAGATCGCCATCGGGGGTGGTGATGGCGGTGTTGCCGGGGCCCACCAGCTCGGAGTAGCCGCTGCCGGGGTCGCTCAGCGCCTGGCGGGCGAAGGCCTCGAACTCCTCGACATAGAACTGGTAGTTCGTGAACAGGACGTGATTCTGGAAATGCTCGGGATCGGTGGCGGTGTAATGGGACAGCCGCGCCAGCGAGTAGTCGATTCGCTGCGCCGTGAAGGGGGCCAGGGGGCGCGTGCCGTCCCGGTCCGGCTTGGCCTGTCCGTTGACGATGTTGTCATGGGTGGTGGCCAGATCCGGCACGTCGAAGACATCACGCAGAGGAAACTCCATCGTCCCTTCCTGCGGCACGGTCACGTTGCGGTCTCCGGCCACGGCGAAATGGATCGGGATCGGGGTGTCGGAAACGCCGATGCTCACCGGCACGCCGTGGTTGTTCATCACCAGGGCGATCTGCTGCACCAGGTAGTTGGCAAACAGATCGGGCCGCGTGACGGTGGTGGCATAGGTGCCGGGTTCGGCCACATGGCCGAAGCTGAGACGGGTATCCGTCTTGCCGAAGCTGGTGGTGGTGATGCGGATCTCGGGATAGAAGGCCCGGAAGCGGGAGGGCGGCTTCGGCCCGCCCACGGTTTCGGAAAACCGCTCGCGCAGGAAATCCACCGAGGCATCATACAGCTCGATCAGCCGCCTCACGGCCGCCTCAGGGTCGGAAAACGTCTCTGATGCGGGGAGTTTCGGGGTTTTCACCGGCAATTCCCGGTCCGATGCACTCATGTATTTTCCTCGAAAAGGTCCGTGATCTCGAATTTCGTCACATCGACAAGCCCGAGGTCGGAAATGCGCAGCTCGGGGATGACGACGAGCGCCAGCAGCGAGTGCTGCATGTAGGCGTTGTTGAGCGTGCAGCCGCACTCGGCCATCGCCTCGACCATGCGCGCGGCCTTGGCGGCCACCGTCGCGGCGGGTTCCTGGCTCATCAGCCCGGCCACGGGCAGCTCCACCAGCGCAATCTCGTGCCCGTCCCGGAACACGGTGATCCCGCCGCCCACCTCGCCCAGCCGGTTGGCGGCCAGGGCCATATCCTCGCGCGAGGTGCCGACCACGATCATGTGGTGGCTGTCATGGGCCACCGTGGAGGCCATCGCCATGCGCCCCCTGTAGCCGAAGCCCGAGACGAACCCGTTGGTCACCCCGCCGGTGCCGCGGTGGCGCTCCACCAGCGCAATCTGGCAGATGTCGCGTGCCTCGTCTCCTTCGACAACAGTCTCTGTTACGGGCAATTCGGCACTGAGCGCCCTTGTCGGGGCCTGGTTTTCCACCACCCCGATCACCTTGACCTTCACCGAGGTGGCCCCTTCCGGCGCCTTCACCTCGAAGTCGGCGGCCGTCAGCCGCTTTCCCAGATGCACGGTGTTGCGCGCATGATCGGGCCAGTCCAGATGCGGGCAGTCGACGGTGATTCGGCCGCCTTCGGCGACCGTGACGCCTCGCGCGATCACCCGCTCGATGGGCAGGGTGCGCAGATCGGAGGTGAGAATCACATCCGCCCGGCGTCCCGGCGCGATCGAGCCCAGCTCGCGCTCCAGCCCGAAATGGGTTGCGGTGTTGATGGTGGCCATCTGCAGGGCCACCAGCGGATCGGCCCCGCATTCGATGGCGTGGCGCACCACGCGATTCATGTGCCCGTCATGCACCAGCGTGCCCGAATGGCAATCGTCGGTGCACAGGATGAAATTGCGCGGGTCCAGCCCCTTTTCCGTTACCGCCGTGATCTGGCTTTCCACGTCGTACCAGGCGCTGCCCAGCCGCAGCATGGCGCGCATGCCCTGGCGCACCCGGGCAATGGCATCGGCTTCGCGGGTTCCCTCGTGGTCATCGGCCGGGCCGCCGGCGGCATAGGCATGGAAGGCGGGGCCCAGATCGGGGCTGGCGTAATGGCCGCCCACCGTCTTGCCCGCACGCTGCGTTGCGGCGATCTCGGCCAGCATCTTCGCGTCGCCGTTGATCACGCCGGGGAAGTTCATCATCTCGCCCAGGCCGATGATCCCCGGCCAGGCCATGGCTTCGGCCACGTCCTCGGGCGTAATCTCGTGCCCGGTCGTCTCCAGCCCGGGGGCCGAAGGCGCACAGCTGGGCATCTGCGTGAAGATGTTGACCGGCTGCATGAGCGCCTCGTCATGCATCAGCCGCACGCCCTCCAGCCCCAGAACGTTGGCAATCTCGTGCGGGTCGGTGAACATGGTGGTGGTGCCGTGGGGAATCACCGCGCGGGCGAACTCCGCCGGGGTGAGCATGCCGCTTTCGATATGCATGTGGGCGTCGCACAGGCCCGGGATCAGATAGCGCCCCTCGGCCTCGATCACCTGCGTGCCCTCGCCGATGCAATGCGAGGCATCGGGCCCCACATAGGCAAACCGCCCCTCGGCCACCGCCACCTGCCAGCCGTCCAGCACCTCGCGGCTGTGCACATTCACCACCTTGCCGCCGCGAATCACCAGATCGGCGGCGGCGCGCCCTGCCGCCACGGCAACCAGCCGCGCGGCGCATTCTTCCCATGATTTCAAAGATGTGTTTTCCATGGATCAATTGTCCACAACTCGCGCAGCGGCGCAACCCCTCGCGCCTGGCTCGCGGTCAGTTCCGCTTCATCAGGATCAGCCGGTACTCACGCTCTTTCCGGAACGAGGTGCCGCGACGGCCGGGGCGGGCCATCCTGTCCAGAACGCGCCCGGCGATGCGGTTCACCAGCCAGCTGCGCAAGGGGTGGCTTTGCGCGAAAGCGGCGCGCGTGCGGCGGATGAAGGGGGCGATGTGCTCGGCCTTGAGATGGTCGATCACGGCGAAGGTGGGCACGATCGCCTCGGTCTTGTCCTCGTCGCGGATGACCGTGAACACGCCCTGGCGCTCCACCGCCTCGACGAACGCCCGGTGCGTGCCACGGGTGCCACCTTCGCCGCGGCCTTCCCTTCGGAAATAGTCGAAGATCAGCACATGGCCGTCGATGAAGCGCTCAAGCTGCGCCAGCGCCGCCTGCAGGTCGATGTAGTGGAAGCTTTCCGCGAACAGCGCCATGTCATAGCGCCGATCGGTTTCGAATTCCTCGAAGGTCAGCGTATGGATTTCCACCTCTTCCGGCAGCTTGCGGCGGGCCAGCGCATTCATCTGTTCGGACGGGCAGATGCACTCCAGCCGGTAGCCCAGCCGGACAAGCCCCAGCGCATTCGCCCCGGTGCCCGAGCCCACGTCGAGAATCGTCCGCGTCCCCTCGGGTATGGTAGAGGCGATGAGGTCGAAATAGGCCTGCTGCGCCTCGCCCAGTGCCTGGGCCGAGGGCACCTCGGGCATGCCTTCAGGCCAGTAGCCGTAATGTGCGTATCCGTGGCCGAAGAAGGCCTCGGAAAGCGTGGCCTCGAGATCAAGCTGAAATTCCTTCCGGTTCATGAAACGCGCTCCGCTGCCGATCGGGCGCAGATTGATATGGCGGCGCGGGGTTGTCCAGCGCCGGCCGCGCGCCCCGGGCCTTGCGCTTTTCGCCGGGCCCGTTACCACAGGGCCCATGACAGGCTGTCTTCTTTCCTTCGGCCACGGCTATTCGGCCCGTGCGCTCGCCCGGCTGCTGGCCCCGCAAGGCTGGCAGATCATCGGCACCACCCGCGATGCCGGAAACCTTGGCGAGTTGCGCGCCGAAGGGGCCGAGGCCCTTGTCTGGCCCGGCACCGACATGGGCCCGGCGCTGGCCCGCGCCACGCATCTGCTGATTTCCACCGCCCCGGGCGAGGACGGTGACCCGGTGCTGGGCGCCCTGGCCGAGCAGATCGCCGCCAATGCCGGCCATATCGAATGGGTGGGCTATCTCTCGACCACGGCCGTCTACGGCGACCACCAGGGCGGCTGGGTGGACGAGAACACGCCGCTCAACCCGGCCACCCGGCGCGGCCGGCTGCGGGTGCTGGCCGAGAACCAGTGGCGGGAATTTGCGAAAAAACAGTCTCTGAACCTGGCGATTTTCCGCCTTGCCGGCATCTACGGCCCCGGCCGCGGCCCCTTCGCCAAGGTCCGGGCAGGCACGGCCCGGCGGATCATCAAGCCCGGGCAGGTGTTTTCGCGCATCCATGTCGAAGACATCGCCCAGACCCTCGCCGCCTCGATCGCCCGCCCGCGCCGCGATGCCGTCTACAATGTCTGCGACGATGACCCGGCCCCGCCCGAAGAGGTCATCGCCCATGCCGCGCGGCTGCTCGGCCTGCCGGTGCCCCCGGCCGAAGACTGGGAAAGCGCCGAGATGACGCCGATGGCCCGCAGCTTCTATGCCGAATCCAAGCGCGTCAGGAACGATCTGATCAAGACGGAGCTTGGCGTGCGCCTCAAATACCCCGACTACCGGACCGGCCTGCAGGCGCTGCTGGAGGCGGGCTGAAGTTCAGGCCCGGCGGTCGGAGATTCTGGCAACCCCGAGCACCTCGAGCACCTTCGCCTCGACATGTGCCGCATCGAGCCCGGCCACGCGGTACATCTCTTCCATGCTGGCCTGATCGATGAAGATGTCGGGCAGCACCATGGAGCGGAATTTCAAGCCCTTGTCGAACACTCCCTCCTCGGCCAGCAGCTGCGCCACGTGAGAGCCAAAGCCCCCCACCGCGCCTTCCTCGATGGTGATCAGCACCTCGTGCTCGGCGGCAAGTGTCAGGATCATCTCGCGGTCCAGCGGCTTGGCAAAGCGGGCATCGGCAATGGTGGGCGAAATCCCCTTGTTAGAGAGTGATTCCGCCGCTTTCATCACCTCTTCCAGCCGCGTTCCGAATGACAGCAGCGCCACCCGGCCGCCTTCGCGGACAATCCGCCCCCTGCCGATCTCCAGCGGCGGGCCGCGTTCGGGAAGCTCCACGCCCACGCCCTCGCCGCGCGGATAGCGGAAGGCGATGGGTCCTTCATCGTGGGCTGCGGCCGTGGCCACCATGTGCACCAGCTCGGCCTCGTCGGCGGCGGCCATCACCACCATGCCCGGCAGGTTGGACAGAAAGGCGATGTCATAGGCGCCGGCGTGGGTG
>WFPZ01000137.1 GCA_015487335.1 Paracoccaceae bacterium | reverse complement strand
GGCGGGACGACGGGGGCGATGATCACCGTCTGCGCCGATTCGACCCGCTCGCCCTCTTCGGGGCGCAGCACCAGGCGCATGATGCGGGGCTGCTCCGACGGCTCGACCAGGGCCATCGACACGAAGGTGCCGTCGCGGGCCACCTCGGCCTCGCTCAGCAACGCATCGTCGAGATAGATTTCCACAGTCGCCAGCGGCTCACCCCGGCCGGCGATCAGCGCGTTGCCCTCGGCGTCGACGCGCACCAGATCGAAAACCGGGGCTTCGGGCCCGGGCAGCGCGGCGGTAGCGGGGGCCTCGGCACGGGCCTGCTGTTGCGCTGCGGCTTGCGGCTGTGATTCTTCTGCCGGCCTGGGCTGCGCGGCGTCGTCGGGCTGCGCCTGCGGCTCTTGCGTTCCTGCCGCCTGCTGCTGCGGTTCGGAGACGGGCGCGGCGCCCGAGGGCGGCGCCACGGCCTGGCCCCCCTGCGCCTCTTCCTCCGCCCCGGCCCGGGCCGGCGGTTCGACCTCCACCTGCGGCACCGGGGGCGGCGGCCCCTCGAACCCCGCGCCCGGGCGCAGGACCTCGAACCCGACGCCTGCCACCAGCCCCAGAGCCACCGCGGCGGCGACCCCGGCAAGTACCTTTTTGCCAGTGCCCAATGAAGACCAGCCTGTCATACCACATTCCCCAGGGCGCCCCTCTCCCGGGAGGCGCTTGAGCGACCATATCAATACCGCTATCAGGGGTCAAAAGGGAACCGCGAAAACATGCCCGTCGGCAACTCCAAACATTCCATCTGTGTCTTTTGCGGCTCGCGCGAGGGGGCCAGCCCGGCCTATGCGCGCGAGGCCGCCCGGCTGGGCGAGCTGATCGCCGCCGAGGGCTGGCGTCTGGTCTACGGGGCGGGCGACATCGGGCTGATGGGCGCGGTGGCCCATGCCGCCCAGGAGGCCGGGGCCGAAACCCTGGGGGTGATCCCTGTCCACCTGCTGGAGAGGGAAAGGGGAAGCCGCGCTCCGGGGCGGTTCATCGTCACCGAGGACATGCACGAGCGCAAGAAGGTGATGTACATGAACTCCGACGCCATCGTGGTGCTGCCCGGCGGCGCGGGTTCGCTGGACGAGTTCTTCGAGGTGCTCACCTGGCGCCAGCTGGGGCTGCATGACAAGCCGATCCTGCTGCTCGACACCGAGGGCTACTGGCAGCCGCTGGTGGCGCTTCTCGACCACGTGATCGCCCAGGGATTCGCCGATGCCAGCCTGCGCGGCTACATCACGTTGGTGAAGGATGCCGATTCCCTCGTCTTCGCCCTGCGCGCCGCCTTTTCCTGACGGAACGCATCGGCGGAATAGATGGCCAGTGCCGCCCAGATCAGGGCGAAGGCCAGCCCGTGCCAGCCGGTGAAGGGTTCGCCGAAGATCACCACGGCGCATAGAAACTGCAGCGTGGGGTTGAGATACTGCACCAGCCCCAGCGTCGCCATGGTGATCCGCCGCGAGGCGTAGGAGAACAGGATCAGCGGGCCGGCCGTCATCGGGCCGGAAAAGACCAGCAGAAGGCTGCCGGCGGCATCGCGAAGGAACACCGCCCCCTCCCCCTCGCGCCCGGCCATGCCCGTCCAGCCGGCCGCATGCACCCCCCACAGCCACACCACGGCCAGCGGCGCCAGCACCAGCACCTCGGCACTCACCGACACCACCGGCCCGGCGCCGCTTTGCTTCTTGAGCAGCCCGTAGAGGCCGAAGGTCCCGGCCAGGATCAGCGAGATCCACGGCGCCGCGCCCAGCCCCCAGCTCAGCAGCACGACCGCGAGCGCCGCCATGGCCACGGCCAGCTTGCGCCACCGCGAGAGCCGCTCGGCGAAGGCCACCACCCCCAGCATCACCGCCACCAGCGGAAACATGTAGTAGCCCAGGCTGGCCTCGACGGTCCGCCCGATCTGGATCGCCCAGATGTAGAAGAACCAGTTGGCCGAGATCATCACCGCCGCCAGCGTCACCAGCGCCAGCCCCCTTGCTCGGCGCAGCAGCACGAAAACCTCGCCCAGCCTGCGCCGGACCAGCAGCACCAGACCGAAGAACGCCAGCGACCACAGGGTGCGGTGGCTGAGCACCTCCAGCGGCGGCACATCGGCCAGCAGCTTGTAGTAAAGCGGCGACAGCCCCCAGATCACGCAGGCCGCGATCATGGCCAGAACGCCTTTTCCCGATTCTCCCATGCTCGCTCCGCCTACTGCCCCCTGCGGGCGCAGGGTGGCCGGGATCGCCGGCAGGTTCAAGGCCGCCCGCGGAAGGCGGCGGCGCGGCCTGCAGCCTGCCGGGAGGGCCGCTGCGCGGGCATCGGCGTCTTGACCCGCCGGGCGTGGCATGAAAGAACGGCCCCCGCAATCCGTTGGGCGCTGAGCGCGGTCCGCGGTGCCGGGCTGGCCGAAAGGGCCGCGGCGGCAGACCACGGGCAACCGCGGCGCGGTTGGCCCCGTCGCGAAACCGGATTGCCGCGAGCACCCCGGGGCCTGTGTCAGGGAGCCCCGGAATGAAAACCATCATCGAACCCTTCCGCATCAAGGCCGTCGAGCCGATCCGCATGACCACCCGGCAGGAGCGCAAGGCGCTGATCCGGGCGGCCGAGTACAACCTCTTCGCGCTGGCCGCCCGCGACGTGATGATCGACCTGCTGACCGATTCCGGCACGGGGGCGATGTCCTCGGCGCAATGGGCGGCGGTGATGCGCGGCGACGAAAGCTATGCCGGCTCGCCCTCCTTCAGCCGTTTCGAGGCGGCGGTGAAGGCGCTGATGCCCTTCCGGCACGTCATCCCCACCCACCAGGGGCGGGCGGCGGAGGCGATCCTGTTCTCCATCTTCGGCGGGCCGGGGCAGGTGATCCCCAACAACACCCATTTCGACACCACCCGCGGCAACATCGAGGCCTCCGGCGCGCGCGCCGTCGATCTGGTGATCGAGGAGGGCAAGGACCCGGCCAGCGAACACCCGTTCAAGGGCAACATGGATATCGGGAAGCTGCGCGCCTTTCTCGAAGAGCATGGCGAGGCGGTGCCCTGCGTGATGCTCACCATCACCAACAACGCCGGCGGCGGCCAGCCGGCGAGCCTGGAGAACATCCGCGCCACCGCCGAGCTGGCCCGCGAATTCGGCAAGCCCTTCTTCATCGACGGCTGCCGCTTCGCCGAGAACGCCTGGTTCATCAAGACCCGCGAACCGGGGCAGGAAGCACGCGCCATCCCCGAGATCGTGCGCGACTGTTTCGCAGTGGCCGACGGCATGACCATGAGCGCCAAGAAGGACGCCTTCGGCAACATCGGCGGCTGGCTGGCGCTCAACGACGACGCGCTGGCCGAGGTGGCACGCGGGCATCTGATCCGCACCGAGGGCTTTCCCACCTACGGCGGCATGGCCGGGCGCGACCTAGAGGCGCTGGCTCAGGGGCTGGCCGAGATCGTCGACGAGGATTACCTGCGCTACCGGATCCGCACCAACGCCTACATCGTCGAGCGGCTGGAGGCGCTGGGGATTCCGGTGGTCAGGCCGGCGGGCGGGCATGCGGTGTTCGTCGATGCCAGACGCTGGCTGAGCCACATCGACCCCCTGCACTACCCCGGCCAGGCCCTGGCGGTGGCACTCTACGAGATCGGCGGCATCCGCGCCTGCGAGATCGGCTCGGTAATGTTCGGCCGTCAGCCCGACGGCTCGGAAAAGCCCGCCGCGATGGAACTGGTGCGCCTTGCCATGCCCCGGCGCACCTATACCCAGAGCCACGCCGACTACATCGTCGAATGTTTCGAGGAACTGGCCGATCTGGCGCCGCGGCTGAGGGGCTACCGCATCACCCGCGAGCCGCCCCTGATGCGCCACTTCACCTGCGCCTTCGCGCCGCTGGAGGACTGAGGCCCGGGCAAGGGAAAGGCCCGCCGGCGGCCGGCCGGGCGGGCCTTTCGAAACCCGGAAGATACCGCCTTGCGCGTCACATGCGCGAGGCGACGTTTTCCCAGTTCACCAGCCTGTCGAGGAAGTTCTGCAGATAGGCCGGCCGGCGGTTGCGGTAGTCGATGTAGTAGGAATGCTCCCACACGTCGCAGCCCAGAAGCGCGGTCTGGCCGAAGCACAGCGGGTTGACACCGTTTTCCGTCTTGGTGACCTTGAGCGAACCGTCCTTGTCCTTCACCAGCCAAGCCCAGCCGGAGCCGAACTGGCCGATGCCGGCGGCGGTGAACTCTTCCTTGAACTTCTCGACCGAACCGAAGGATTCGACCAGCGCCTTTTCCAGCTCGCCGGGCATCTTCTTGTCTTCGCCCGGGCCCATCATCTCCCAGAACTGGTTGTGGTTCCACAGTTGCGAGATGTTGTTGAAGATGCCGTTCTGGGCCACCGCCCCGGGCTGGTAGGTGCCGGTGATGATCTCTTCCAGCGACTTGCCTTCCCACTCGGTGCCGGCGATCAGCTTGTTGCCGTTGTCCACATAGGCCTTGTGGTGCAGGTCGTGGTGGTATTCCAGCGTCTCGGCGGACATGCCGAGATCGGCCAGCGCGTCATGCGGATAGGGAAGATCGGGAAGTTCGAAAGCCATGGGTCAGCCCCCTTGTTGTTCGCGGTTGAATGTCCGGGCCATACCTGAGCCGTGATCGCGGTGGCGTCAAGCCCGATGCCGCCGGCGCGCATATCTGTCGCGTCCGTGAAAGACGGTTCAGAAATGGCCCACCTCGCTGCCGGGCCGGGCCGCGGCGCCCAGCAGGTCGAAGACATATTGCGCCACCGAGCGAAAGCAGACCAGCTCGAACGCCTCCTCGCCGGCCATCCAGAAGGCGGCGGAGACCTGCGACAGGCGCGTGCGCCGGATCCGGCCGGGGCCGAAGGCGGCAGGCGAAAGATCGGCCGGGGTGAGCTTGGCCAGCGCCTCGCGGACGCGCGCGCCTTCGCCTTCAAGCGAAAACACCGCCCGGGCATCCGAGACATCCGCCGCCAGATGATGGATGCCGGCCAGCGCCCGGCCCAGCTTTGCCACGCCCGCGGCCGCCTGCCCGCGCGGCAGCATGATCAGCAGCTCGTCGGGCGACATCCAGGCCACCGCGCGCCGGCGCGACAGCACGATCCGCCCCCGCTCCGGCACCTCCAGATCGACCAGCGCCTTCACCGCGCCGCGCAGGCCCTCGTCGGCCAGATCGCCGCGCAGGGCGATCATGCCGCGAGGGGCCGCCTCGCGAATGGTGACGAACCCCCGGTATTCGGCGCGGGGCTGCGCACCTCCGGCCTCAGACATTCTGCCTCTCCCCGTCCCTGTCGTAGAAAACCGGATCGACGATACGCGCCCGGATCACCCTGCCGCCGCCGTCGATGGTGGGAAACTCCAGCACCTCGCCCATCCTCTCGGGGCCGTTCTTCACCAGCCCCAGGGCGATGCCGCGCCCCAGGGTGGGCGAGAAATAGCTGGAGGTCACCCGCCCCACCGTCACCCGCTGGCCGTGTTCGTTGGTGCCCTCGCCCACGGCATAGGCGCCATCGGGCAGGACCGAGCCGTCGAGCGTCTCCAGCCCCACCAGCCGCCAGCGGCCCGGGTCGCGCATGTGGCTGCGCATCTGCGCCCGCTTGCCAAGGTAATCGGCCTTCTTCTTCGAGATCGCCCAGTCGAGGCCGAGATCCTGCGGTATCACCGTGCCGTCGGTTTCATCCCCGATCATGATGAACCCCTTCTCGGCGCGCATCACGTGCAGCGCCTCGGTGCCGTAGGGCATGACGCCCAGATCCTCTCCGGCCTCGATCAGCCTTTCCCACAGCGCCAGGCCCTGCCCCGCCGGCACCGCGACCTCGAAGGACAGCTCGCCCGAGAACGAGATGCGGAACACCCGCGCCTCGAACCCGCCGAGCCCGCCCTCGGCAAGCGCCATGAAGGGCAGCGCCTCCTTCGAGAGGTCCATCCCCCCCAGCCTTTCCAGCAGCACCCGCGCCTTCGGTCCGACCACGGCGATCTGGGCGTATTGCTCGGTGAGATTGGCGGTGAACACCCGCCAGTCCCACCACTCGGTCTGCAGCCATTCCTCCATGTGGGCATGGATACGCTCGGCCCCGCCGGTGGTGGTGTGGCACAGCCAGCTGTCCCCGGAAAGCCGCGCCACCACCCCGTCATCGATCAGAAAGCCGTTCTCGTTGCACATCAGCCCGTAGCGGCAGCGGCCCACGGGCAGGGTGCTCATCATGTTGGTGTAGATCATGTCGAGAAAGCGGCCGGCATCGGGGCCCTTGACCAGGATCTTGCCCAGGGTGGAGGCATCGAGCAGGCCGACCGCCTGGCGGGTGTTGCGCACCTCGCGCCGCACCGCATCCTCGATGCTCTCTCCCGGTTGCGGATAGCAGTAGGGCCGCCGCCACTGGCCGACCGGCTCCCAATGGGCGCCGCGGGCCTCGTGCCAGCCGTGCATGGGCGTGCGCCGCACGGGCTGGAACAGGTCGCCCTTCGCCTCGCCGGCGATGGCGCCGAAGCTGATCGGGGTGTAGGGCGGGCGGAAGGTGGTGGTGCCGGTTTGCGCAATCGGCTGGCCGAGCGCTTCGGAAAGCACCGCCAGTCCGTTGACATTGCTCAACTTCCCCTGATCGGTGGCCATCCCCAGCGTGGTGTAGCGCTTGGTGTGCTCAACGCTTTCATAGCCCTCGCGGGCGGCCAGTTCGATATCGGAGACCTTCACGTCATTCTGGAAATCGATCCACATCTTCATGCGCCGGTCCGCCCCCGCCCCCCGGGGCATGAGCCACACCGGCAAAAGCGGCGCAGCCTCTTCGGGCTCGGCCTTCGGGGCGGCGCGGCGCAAGGCCTTGCCACCGGCGCCCCGGCCCGCCGCCCTGCCCGCCTCATGGGCATCGCGCAGCACTTCGGCGGTGGTCATCGCGCCATTGGCCGCCCCGGCAGCATGCACGAAGGGCGCCCCGTCGGCGCCGCGGGGCGGGCGCTGCGGATCGGGGCGGAAATGCGCATTGCCCTCGTCCCACACGAGCCTGCCGCCGCAGTGCGACCACAGGTGCACCACCGGCGACCAGCCCCCCGACATCGCCACCGCCTCGCAGGCGATCTCTTCCAGCGGCGCGCCTTCTCCGGCCTGGGCGCACAGGCTCACGCCCCGCACCCGCCTGTAGCCCTTCACCCCGGCGATGGCGCGCCCCTGCGCCACGCGGATGCCCATCTCGCGCACCCGTTGCACCAGCGGGCCATCTGCCTGCGGGCGGGCATCGACGACGGCCGGCACCTCGAGCCCCGCCTCGGCAAGCGCGATCGCGGTGCGGTAGGCGTCATCGTTGTTGGTGACGATCACCGTGCGCTCCGCCGGGGCGACCGCCCAGTTGACCAGGTAATCGCGCACCGCCGAGGCCAGCATCACGCCCGGCAGGTCGTTGCCGGCGAAGGCCAGCGGGCGCTCCAGCGCGCCGGTGGCGGTAACGATGCGCCGGGCGCGCACCTTCCACAGCCGGTGGCGGGGACGGCCGTCGCCGGGGGCATGATCGGCCACGCGCTCGTGCAGCAGGGCATATCCGTGGTCATAGACGCCGGCCCCCACGGTGCGCAGGCGAAGGCTGACATTATCTGACTTTTCAAGCTCTTCGACTGCATTCTTCACCCACTCTTCGGCCGTGATCCCCTCGATCTGCGCCCCGTCAACCGGGGCGCGCCCGCCCCAGTGCGGGCTCTGCTCGGCCAGAAGCACCCGCACCCCCGATGCCGCCGCCGCGCGCGCCGCCTGCAGCCCGGCGATGCCGCCGCCGATCACCAGAACGTCCACGTGGACGTGGAAATGCTCGTAGCTGTCCGGGTCGCGCCCGGCCGGGGCGCGGCCCAGACCGGCAGCACGGCGGATCAGCGGCTCGAACAGGTGCTTCCAGGCTCCGCGCGGAGCCATGAACGTCTTGTAGTAGAAGCCCGCCGGCAGGAAACGCGCGGCGAGGTTGTTGAGCGCGCCGATGTCGAACTCGAGCCCCGGCCAGTGGTTCTGGCTGACCGCCTCGAGGCCGGCGAACAGCTCGATGGTGGTGGCGCGCTGGTTGGGCTCGTGGCGCGCGCCGCGGCCAAGCCCCACCAGCGCGTTGGGCTCCTCGGCGCCGCTGGCCACCACCCCGCGCGGGCGGTGATACTTGAAGGAGCGCGCCACCAGCATCTGCCCGTTGGCCAGAAGCGCCGAGGCCAGGGTATCGCCGGCATAGCCGCGCAGGCGCCGGCCGTTGAAGGTGAAATCGAGCGGCTGGCTGCGGTCGATCAGCCGCCCGCCCGTCTGCAGGCGCATGCTCATGTCCAGCCCTCCCATTGCGGGTGGCGCTTGCGGATTGCCCGCACGATGGCGGCCGGCGGACGGTCCGTCTGGGCCGGGTAGGTGCCGTAGACCTCCAGCGTCACCGTATCGCGGGCGGCGTGAAACCACTTGCCGCAGCCATGGGCGTGGCGCCAGCGCTCGAAATGCACGCCGAAGGGGTTCTTGCGCAGGAAAAGATAGGCCTCGAATTCCTCGTCGCCCCCTTCCGGCCCCACGCGCCGCAGATGCGCCTCGCCACCGGGG
>WFPZ01000136.1 GCA_015487335.1 Paracoccaceae bacterium | reverse complement strand
GGCGCCTCTCTCCAGAGTGTCCTGCCCGCGCAGGTCCCGTGGCCTGAGAGATTCCGGGGCGGTTGCTCCTTCGGCACTGGCATATGCCAGATTCTCCCTGTGCGGACGCGCCAGACGCTATGCCAAATCCGTGGCGCGGGCAAGGGGTTGTGTTCCGTTGTATGCCAGGCCAGACCGGACGGCATGAACAACCAGTACATCTTCGGCTACGGCTCGCTGGTGAACCGCGGCACCCATGAATACGAGCGCGCCCACAGGGCCCGGCTCAGGGGATGGCGGCGCGAGTGGCGGCACACCTCGCTGCGCCCGGTCGCCTATCTGACGGCGGTACCGGACCCGGAAAGCGAGATCGACGGGCTGATTCTCGGCGTCCCCCATGGCGAACCCGGACTGGAAAGCCGCGAGCACGCCTATGTGCGCGAGGATGTTTCGCATGCGGTGATCCACGAGGCGCAAGGGCCTGCGCACGTGCATGTCTACACCATTCCCGAAGGCCGGCACGGGCGCCCTTCCGGAGAGCTTCCGATCCTGCTGAGCTACATCGACGTGGTGGTGCGCGGCTACCTGCACGAGTTCGGCCTGCCCGGCGTGGAGCATTTCTTCACCACCACCGCCGGCTGGAGCGCGCCGGTTCGCAACGATCGCGACGCCCCCGTCTATCCCCGCCACCAGCGGCTGAACCCCGAGGAAACCTCTCTGGTGGACGACATGCTGGCCGAAGTGGGCGCGCAGGTGATCTGAAACGGCGGAGACCAGGCCGGGGGCGCTGCCCCCGGGCCCCCGGAGTATTTTTCGCAAGATGAAGGGGCCGGCATCCTCAGGCGGCGACCGGCTTTTGCAGCAGGGGCATGACATCGGCCATTTCCGGGCCGCGCTCGCGCCCGGTGACCGCCTTGCGCAGCGGCATGAACAGCGCCTTGCCCTTGCGGCCGGTGGCCCGTTTCACCGCCGCCGTCCATTCGCCCCAGGTCTCGGGCGTGTAGGGATGCGGCGGCAGAAGGGCCAGCGCCTGCTCGACGAATTCCCGGTCTTCCTCGGCGATCAGCGGCTCGGCCCCCTCCGAAAACAGCTTCCACCAGCCGGCCATGTCGGCGCGGGTCTCGATATTGCCGCGCACCGTCTCCCAGAACTGCCGGGCAAGCCCGTCCGGCACGCCGATGGCGCGGATGTCCTCGGCGACCGCCTCGAAGGGAAGCGACTGCAGCAGGCGGGCGGTGAGCGGGACGAGATCGTCCGGGTCGAACTTGGTGGGGGCAGAGCCGAAATGCGAAAGCTCGAAGCCCTCGGCCAGCTCGTCCACAGAATGGCGCAGCTCCACCGGATCGGAAGAGCCCAGCCGGGCCAGCAGCGACAAAAGCGCCATCGGCTCGATGCCGCGGGCGCGCAGATCGCGCAGGGCGAGCGTGCCCAGCCGCTTGGAGAGCGCCTCGCCCTGCGGGCCGGTGAGCAGCGAATGGTGAGCAAAGCGCGGCACCTCGCCGCCCAGCGCCCGGATGATCTGGATCTGGGTCGCGGTGTTGGTCACGTGGTCGGAGCCGCGCACCACGTCGGTGATGCCGTAGTCGATGTCGTCGCAGACCGAGGCGAGCGTGTAGAGAAATTGCCCGTCGCCGCGGATCAGCACCGGGTCGGAGACCGAAGCGGCATCGATGGACAGATGCCCGAGGATGCCGTCTTCCCACTCGATGCGCTCGTGATCCAGCCGAAAGCGCCAGTGGCCGGGGCCGCGCTCGGCGCGCAGGCGCTCCTTCTCGGCCTCGCTCAGCGCAAGCGCGGCGCGGTCGTAGACCGGCGGCTTGCCCATGTTGAGCTGCTTCTTGCGCTTGAGCTCCAGCTCGGTGGGGGTTTCGAAACATTCGTAAAGGCGGCCCATGGCACGCAGCTCGTCGGCCGCGGCCTCGTAGCGGTCCAGCCGGGAGGATTGCCGCTCCAGCCGGTCCCAGGTGAGGCCGAGCCAGCGCAGGTCTTCCTGGATGGCCTCGGCATATTCGGGCTTCGAGCGCTCGGGATCGGTGTCATCGAGACGCAGGATGAACTGCCCGCCGGCCTTGCGCGCGATCAGGAAGTTGAACAGCGCCGTGCGCAGGTTGCCGATATGCAGATAGCCGGTCGGGGAGGGGGCGAAACGGGTGACGGTCATGAACGAACTCCTTGCGCCTCCTCTTTCATATCCCCCCAGTTTTGTCCATAACTGCAAAGAACCTGCGTGGAGGGTCATCAACTTGTTCTGGGCAATCCTGTTTCTGCACCTGCTGGGCGCCACCATCTGGACCGGCGGGCATCTTGTCCTGTCATTCGTGATCGTGCCGCGGGCCGTCAGGGCAGGCGACCCCGCGGTGATGCACGACTTCGGCAGAGGCTTCATGCCGCTGGCCATGCCGGCACTGGCGCTGCAGGTTCTCACCGGCCTGTGGCTTGCCTTGCAGGTCTCCCCCGACTGGCGCGACTGGCTGCAACCGTCCGATCCGGTCTCGGCCGGCATTGCCGTCAAGATCGCCCTGCTGGTGGCGACCATGGGCATCGCGATGGCCTCGCACATGGGCGGGCACCGGCATCACGGGCCGGCGGCCGTGCAGCGCATGGCCCGGCGCGCCCGCGGCATGACCGCACTCGCGGTCCTCTTCGTGGCCACCGGCGC
>WFPZ01000135.1 GCA_015487335.1 Paracoccaceae bacterium | reverse complement strand
CGCCCGAACTCCTCGTTGAGCGGCGCGCCGCCCACCAGCACGATGAAGTCCTCGCGAATGCCCTTCTCCTTCATGGTATCGATCACGACCTTCATGTAGGGCATGGTGGTGGTCAGCAGCGCCGACATGCCGAGGATGTCGGGTTTTTCGCTTTCCAGCGCCCCGAGATACCTGTCCACGTCGTTGTTGATCCCGAGGTCGATCACCTCGAAGCCCGCGCCCTCCATCATCATGCCGACGAGGTTCTTGCCGATGTCGTGGATGTCTCCCTTGACGGTGCCGATCACCATCTTGCCCATCTTCGGCGCACCGGTTTCCACCAGCAGCGGCTTGAGAATCGCCATGCCGGCCTTCATCGCATTGGCCGCCAGCAGCACCTCGGGCACGAACAGGATGCCGTCGCGGAAATCGTCTCCCACCACCTGCATGCCGGCGACCAGCGCCTTGGTCAGGATGTCGTAGGGCTCCCAGCCGCGTTCGAGCAGGATGCGAACGCCTTCCTCGATCTCTTCCTTCAGGCCATCATACAGGTCGTCCTGCATCTGCAGCACCAGCTCGTCGTCGTCGAGCTCGCTCAGGACGATGTCGTCTTCTTCCTCTTCAGCCATCGTGCCTCTCCTCACAGGCGCGCCGCGGCGCGGACGGTTTGTTCCTACATGGGGTGATCGGGTGGCGCGCACCAGCCCGATTGCGACGATCGCCGCGCCGCAACCGACAGGGCCGGGGCGCGCAGAGCGCTTCGCTCTGGCAAATGTTCTCATTATGTTCCATATTGCCGCCATGCAGGAGGACGAACCGACCATCCCCCCCAACCTGCGCCGCCCCGGCCGCGCGGCGCTGTCCAACCGTGCGGGCCGCCACGAGGCGCATGCCCGCGTGGTGGCCGATGACGGCTGGGACATGGCGGAAGATCCGCAGCTTGCCCGCACCACCGTGACGCTGGAGCGCCCGCGCCGCGTGATGACGCGCAACAGCTCTCCCGACATTCCCTTCGACCGCTCGCTCAACCCCTACCGGGGCTGCGAGCACGGTTGCATCTACTGTTTCGCCCGGCCGACTCATGCTTGGCTGGGCTATTCGGCGGGGCTGGATTTCGAAACCCGTCTGATCGCCCGCCCCGAGGCGGCCCGGGCGCTGCGGCGAGAGCTTTCGGCGCCGCGCTACACCCCCGCGCCGCTGGCCATCGGCACCAGCACGGACCCCTATCAGCCGATCGAGAAATACTTCAGGATCATGCGCCAGGTGCTTGAAACATTGCGGGAATTCCGCCACCCCGTAATGGTGACCACCAAGGGCGCGCTGGTCGAGCGCGACGCCGACATCCTGGGCGAGATGGGCCGCGCCGGGCTGGCCCGCGTGGCCATTTCGCTGACTACGCTGGACGCCGATCTCGCCCGCCGGATGGAGCCGCGCGCCCCGGCCCCGGCCCGCCGTCTGGCGATGATCGAGCGCCTCGCGGCATCCGGCTGCCCGGTGAGCGTCATGCTGGCGCCGGTGGTTCCGGGGCTCACCGACCACGAGATCGAGGCGATGCTGGAGGCCGCCGCCGCGGCCGGGGCAGGCAGTGCGGCCTGGATCCTGCTGCGCCTGCCCGGCGAGGTGCGGGAGCTGTTTGCCGAATGGCTGGCCGCCCATTACCCGCATCGGGCCGGGCGCATTCTGGCCCGCCTGCGCGAGGCCCACGGCGGGCGCGAATACCACGCCGGGTGGGGCCGGCGGATGCGCGGGCAGGGGGCGCAGGCGCAGCTGATCGGCCAGCGCTTCCGGCTTGCCGCCCGGCGGCTGGGGCTCGATGCCCCGCCACCGCCGCTGCGGTGCGATCTGTTCCGGGTTCCCGGGCGCGGTCGGCAACTTTCGCTCCTGTGACGGGCTCAGCCGCGCCGGCGCCTGCGGCTGCGCTGCGGCGCGGCCGCACCGTCGCCGGTGCCGTCGGAGGCCGAGGAGAAGGACCCCAGCGCCGCGGTGATCTGTTCCAGCGTCGGGCGGGGGCCGGTCGGGCGGGTCTCCAGCGCCTCGCGCATCTTGCGCAGGTGCTCGGGGGTGGTGCCGCAGCAACCGCCGATGATGCGCGCCCCGCAGTCGCGGGCCAGCACCGCATATTCGGCCATCAGCTCGGGCGTGCCGTCGTAGTGGATATGCCCGTGCTCGTATTTCGGGATGCCCGCGTTGCCCTTGGCGATCAGCGGCCGCTCGGTGCCCTGGGCCACGAAGCCCAGCACGGTGCGCAGCAGGTCCGAGGCCCCGACCCCGCAGTTGGCCCCGAAGGCGATCGGCGGGTGGGGCAGCTTTTCCACCAGGGTCGCCAGATCGGCCGAGGTGACCCCCATCATGGTGCGCCCGGCGGTATCGAAGCTCATGGTGCCGCACCAGGGCATGCCGGCCAGGCGCGCGGCCTCGGCGGCGGCGCGGTATTCCTCGGCGGCCGAGATGGTCTCCACCCACAGCACATCGACGCCGCCCTCCTTCAGCCCCTCGGCCTGCTCGTGGAACATCTCCACCGCCAGTTCGTGGGTCAGGGTGCCCATGGGCTCCATGATCTCGCCGGTGGGGCCGATCGAGCCGGCCACGATCACCTTGCGCCCGGCCCGGTCGGCCACCTCGCGGCCGATCTCGGCCGCCGCGCGGTTGAGCTCGCGCACCCGCCTTTCCGCCCCGTGCAGCTTCAGCCGCGAGGCGTTGCCGCCGAAGCTGTTGGTGAGAAACAGGTCGCTGCCGGCCTCCACCGCGCCCTGGTAAAGCGCGGTAATCTTCTCGGGGTGCTCGGTGTTCCACAGCTCCGGCGCATCGCCCGATTCCAGCCCCATGTTGAACAGGGTGGTTCCGGTGGCACCATCGGCCATGATCCAGTCGCGTTCGGCAAGCATGCGGGTGAGGGCGTCGGTCATTTCAGGTGCTCTTTCATGTCTGAAGGCCCGGGCAAACGCGCCGCGTGCCCGGTTCGGCCTCACATGCCACGGGGGCGTTGTTGAGGCAAATACATATTCGTCATAATGATCTTGAGCCCGACCTCATGCACAAGGCCGCTCATCTCTTGTTCTCCAGCTTCGCCCATTTGGCCTCCAGCGCCTCGATGGCGCGGATGCGTTCGGCGGTCTTCGGATGGCTCATCAGCCAGGCCGGCATGGCCCCGGCATTGCTCCGGGTCAGCCGCTCGAGCTTGGCGAAGAGGGATTTCTGCGGCCCGGTGCCGATCCCGGCCTTGACCAGCAGCGCCGCGGCATAGGCGTCGGCCTCGTATTCGTCGGCCCGCGAAAGCCGGGCGGCCAGCAGGCTGGTCAGGGCGCCGGCCAGGTAGGCGCCAAGGCCCGGCAGGAAGCGCGACAGCACCATCGCCAGCGCCGTGCGCAGCGCGTTCTGGCCGGAAAAGTCGATCATCCGGCGGCGCGAATGCCCCAGCGCCACATGGCCCAGCTCATGGGCGATGACGCTGGCCAGCTCCTCGGCGGTGACCTCTCCGGCGCGGTAGCGGTTGTAGAAGCCGCGGGTGATGAAGATGCGCCCGTCGGGGGCGGCAAGCCCGTTGACGGGCTCGACCTCGTAGATGTTCACCCGGATGCGCGGCAGCTCCAGGGCGGCGGCCATCCTGTCGGTCAGCCGCCGCAGCACCGGATCGGCCAGTTCGGTGGAGCGCGCATCCAGTTCGCGCGCGGTCCGCCAGGCCGAAAACCGGTACATCAGCAGCCCGTAAAGCAGCGCCAGCAGAATCGGGGTGAACTTGAGCATGCCCCAGATATGGGGCCAGAAGCGGCAAAGGCAAATGCTTTGCCTACTCCTGCGGCTCCTCGCGCATCCGTTTCCACAGGAACAGGCCCAGCAGCACCGTCACCAGCCCCGCCGCCAGCGCCCCCGAGACGTTGCCGAGGATCTCCGCCACCGCCTCGAGCCGGCTGGCAAAGCCATAGCCCAGCCCCACGTACAGCCCCACCCAGACCGCCTCGCCGGCCATGGCCCACAGCGCGAAGCGCCGCCAGCCGACATCGGCCGCCCCCGAGAGGAAGTTGACATAGGGCCCCAGCGGGCTCACCAGCCAGCGGCTGAAGAACACGCCGGGCCCTCCCCAGCGGCGCGAAAAGGCGCGGGCGCGTTCCAGCAGCGCCAGCCGCCGGGGGTGGGCGCGGGTCTGCCTGTCGATCCAGCCCTCGCCGAAGCGCCCGATGGCATAGCCCACCTGATCGCCGGCCACCGCCCCGGCATAGGCCGCTCCGCCGACGGAAAGCAGCGAAAGATCGCCCCCCGCCGCGAAGGCCCCGCCGGTGAGCATCATGATCGAGGCCGGCACCGGCAGCGCCAGACAGGAGAGAAACGTCACCACCATCAGCAGCGCCGCGCCGTATTGCGGAACCAGGGCCAGCAGGGTGTCGGTCATTTGCCGGCGCCCTCGCGCCCCTGTGCCGCCGCCTCGATGCGTTTGGCCAGATCCGCGAGAGGCACACCCGTCTCGGCCGAGATTTCGCCCATGGTTCTGCCGCGGCCGGGCAGGCTTTCCAGCTCCAGCGCCGCGGCCATCTCCGCGGGCGTCAGGCCCCAGGAATAGGCCACGTAGCGGGCCGGCATCCAGGGTTCGATCTGCTGGAAACGATGCGCGGGGTCGGACCAGTAGATGGCGAACATCACCGAGCGGGCGATGAACATCGCCGTCAGCAGCGCCCCCAGCACGAAGGCGGAACTCAGAAACGGATGGCGTCGCCACAGGGCGAGAAGACGTCTCATGCGGCCAACTTGCACCACCCGGGCCCGCGTGAAAAGCCCTGCCGTTCTCTCATGTTCCGATCCGCTCCGGAGGTCTTGCCGCCCGGCCCGGCGGGCGCGCCTTTCCGCTTTCCGCCTCAGCGGCCGAGCAGCTTCATCCCCGCCTCGATCCCCCCCAGCGTCATCGGCACCATGCGCTCGGGGCCGATGATCTCGCGGATCATCTGCACCGAGGGGGTCTGCGCCCAGTAGCGCTCGGGCACGGGATTGATCCACAGATGATCGGGCCACTGGGCGGCGGCGCGCCCCAGCCAGACGGCGCCGGCCTCTTCGTTCATGTGTTCGTTTGCGCCGCCGGGATAGGCTATTTCATAGGGGCTCATGGTCGCGTCCCCCACGAAGATGCATTTCCAGTCCGCCCCGTAGGTGTGCAGGATGTCCCAGGTCGGGGTCTGTTCGCTCCAGCGGCGGCGGTTGTCGCGCCACACGCCCTCGTAGAGGCAGTTGTGGAAGTAGAAATGCTCCAGATGCCGGAACGCGCTGCGCGCGGCGGAGAACAGCTCTTCCACCACCTTGACATGGGGGTCCATCGAGCCGCCCACATCGAGAAACAGCAGCACCTTCACCGCGTTGCGCCGCTGGGGGCGGGTCTTCACGTCCAGATAGCCGTGCTCGGCGGTGGCGCGGATGGTGCCGGGCAGGTCGAGCTCTTCCTCGGCCCCGTCGCGGGCCCATTCGCGCAGCCGCTTGAGCGCCACCTTGATGTTGCGCGTGCCCAGCTCCACCGTATCGTCGAGATTGCGGAACTCGCGCCTGTCCCAGACCTTCACGGCGCGGCGGTGGCGGCTTTCGCTCTGGCCGATGCGCACGCCCTCGGGGTTGTAGCCCCAGGCGCCGAAGGGCGAGGTGCCGGCGGTGCCGATCCATTTCGAGCCGCCCTGGTGGCGGCCCTTCTGCTCTTCCAGCCGCTTTTTCAGCGTCTCCATCAGCTTCTCGAAACCGCCCAGCGCCTCGATCTCGGCCATCTCCTCGGGGGTGAGAAACTTCTCGGCCTGTTTGCGCAGCCAGTCGGCGGGCAGCTCCACCGCCTCGAGCACCTGCTCGAGCGTGATCTCCGCCAGCCCTTCGAAGGTGGCGGCGAAGGCGCGGTCGAACTTGTCGAGGTTGCGCTCGTCCTTCACCATGGCGGTGCGGGCGAGGTAGTAGAAGCCGTCGATGTCATAGGTGACCAGCCCGGCGCTTACCCCGTCCAGAAAGCCCAGGTATTCACGCAACGAGACCGGAACGCCAGCTTTTCGCAGGTTCTCGAAAAACGGCAGGAACATCGGGTTCGCTACAGCATCCGCTGGGCGAGCATCGTCAGCGCCGCTCCGGCCACCCCGAAGACGAGGGCCATCACCGCCGCATGCTGGACCATGTCCAGACGGTTGCCGCCCCGGCGCCGGGCCATGGCCACGCCGACGGCGGCCCCCAGTATCACTCCCGCAATCATGATCATCTGGCGCTCATCCTCTTCTGTCGCGGCGCCAGGGCGGCGATTTCGCGCTCGCGCCGGCGCACTTCTGCCTCCGCGCCGAAGCCATAGCGCGCCCATCCCAGGCTGTCGAGGCGAACCACCCGCGCCTCCTCGTCCTGGCCCAGAACCTCAAGCGCTTGTGACTTGATCATCAGCAGCGAGGCCAGCAGGCGGGCGTTCTGCGCCTCCAGCGCCACCCGCGCGTAGCGGTCGGCAAGGGCGATGGCGCGGCCGGGGGCGCCGGCCGAAAGCGCTTGCGCCGCCATCTGCACCGCCACATGGGCGGCATGGATGCGGGTGTTGGCGTCGGATTCGAAGATCCGCAGCGCCTCGGCGAAGGAGGCCCGCGCCAGCTTGCTGTCGCGCCCCAGCGCCAGCCGCCCTCGGGCGTAGAGGCTGAAGCCCAGGCGGTGGTCGTTCATGCCCGAGGCGCGCGCGATCGCCACCGCGCGGGCGGCCGCCGCCAGCCGCGCCTCGCCGCCGGTTCCGGGGCCCAGGGCGGCCTCGATGGCGCGCACCCAGGCGCGCGGCGTGGGCACCGGCGGCGAGCCATGGCCGGAGGCCCCGCCGGGGTTGATGCGCGCCAGGATCGCTGGCAGCCGGGCCGCGACCTGCGCCGGCGTCATGCCGCTTTGCAGGGCCGGGTCGTAGAAGGCGCGCAGCACCGTCATGTCGAACCCGGTCAGGACGGAATTGAAATTGTCGTCGTTGAAGATCGAGTCGTTCAGCCGGTAGAGGTCGTTCACCGGCCCCAGGGCCTGGGCCAGCTCTTCGTGCAGGCAGTCGCGGAGCTCCTGCGGGGCGGCGCCGGCGGGCAGGAAGATCGCCATGCGCTCGCGGGTGCGCAGGCGCGCCCAGTCGGTGGCGGGGCTGTTGCGCAGGCGCCGGAATTCGGCCCAGCCCGACACCCCGGGCGAGACGAAACAGGCCGCGCGCGGCACCGCCCGGCGCAGGGCGCGCGGGTTGACCAGCTCGATCGTGATCGAGGCCGGAGCGCCGGAGGGGGCGCGGGAAATCGCGATCCCCGCCTCGCGGCGCAGACGCCGAAGAAGCGCGTCGAGATCGCGCTCGGTGACTTCGGGCACCGGCCCGCCGGCCAGGCGCACCGTCACCGGCCCCTCGAAACGCGACAGCACCGGCAGCCTGCGCCCGCTTTCCAGCTCGAAGGCCAGGGCCATGAACTCGCGCGCGATCGAGGCGTTGGAGCGGCCGGTGGCGGGCGCGGGGGCGGCCTCGAAGCTCTTCATCGGGGGCAGGCGGGCGGGTTCGGCAGGCGGTGCATCTAAGGCCGGCGGCAGGGCCCGGGCGCAGGCCGCCAGCAGCAGAGCCGTGGCCAGGGCCAGGTGAGCGCCCCGCAACCGGGCAGGGGGCTTCGTTGCGCCTTGGGGCGGCCTGCCGGCCGGGCGCATCCGCCAGCCCGTCAGCCCCATCGCCCGCTACCTGCGGACACGGGCCATGAAGGCCAGCCGCTCGAACAGCTGCACGTCCTGTTCGTTCTTGAGCAGCGCCCCGTGCAGCTTCGGCAGCAGCGAGCCGCCCTCGCGCTTCAGATCCTCGGGCGCAAGATCCTCGGCCAGGAGCAGCTTCAGCCAGTCCAGCACTTCCGAGGTCGAGGGCTTCTTCTTGAGCCCCGGCTGCTCGCGGATCTCGTAGAACAGGGTCAGCGCGGTGGTCAGAAGCTTTTCCTTGATGCCCGGATGGTGCACCTCGACGATCCGTTTCATCGTCTCCATGTCCGGGAAGCGGATGTAATGGAAGAAGCAGCGGCGCAGGAAGGCGTCGGGCAGCTCCTTTTCATTGTTGGAGGTGATGATGACGATGGGGCGGTGCTTCGCCCGGATCGTCTCGCCGGTCTCGTAGACGAAGAACTCCATCCGGTCGAGCTCCTGCAGCAGGTCGTTGGGGAACTCGATATCGGCCTTGTCGATCTCGTCGATCAGCAGCACCACCCTTTCATCCGATTCGAAGGCCTCCCACAGCTTGCCCTTGCGGATGTAATTGCGCACCTCGTTCACCCGCTCGTCGCCCAGCTGACTGTCGCGCAGGCGCGAGACGGCATCGTATTCGTAAAGCCCCTGCTGGGCGCGGGTGGTGGACTTGACGTGCCACTCGATCATCCGCAGCCCCAGTGAGCGGGCCACCTGGCGGGCCAGTTCCGTCTTGCCGGTGCCGGGCTCGCCCTTCACCAGCAGGGGCCGCTCCAGCGTTACCGCCGCATTGACCGCGACGGTCAGATCCTCGGTGGCGACGTAAGTGTCGGTTCCGGAAAATTTCATGCTCGATTTCAACTTTCTGGGGCGGGTTGTTCACGCATGTCTAGCGATCGGATCACAATCCTTCAAGTCAGGGCGCTTCTGCTAGTGACAACCCCCCCGCCTTGCGATACATGGGCGCCGATGGAGGAGGCCGGATGAACGAGCAGACCACCGACGACATATCCGGCAAGGAATTGGGAAGTGACATGAAGGCCGAAGTTTTCCTGCCTGAAGATTACAAGCCGGCTGAAGATGAACCGTTCATGAACGAGCGCCAGCTTGAGTACTTCCGCCGCAAACTGCTGGCTTGGAAGGCCGAGATCCTCGACGACAGCAAGTCCACGATCGAGCACCTCCAGGACGGCACCCGCAACATCCCCGATATTGCCGACCGCGCTTCCGAAGAGACCGATCGCGCGCTGGAGCTGCGCACCCGCGACCGCCAGCGCAAGCTGGTGGCCAAGATCGACGCCGCGCTGCGCCGCATCGAGGAGGGCGAATACGGCTATTGCGAGGTGACTGGAGAGCCGATCTCGCTGCAGCGGCTGGATGCGCGGCCCATCG
>WFPZ01000134.1 GCA_015487335.1 Paracoccaceae bacterium | reverse complement strand
TGCCCTGGGCGATCGCGAAGCGCCCCGGGCTGGCGCCATCCTCGCGCTCGAAGGCCTTCACGTGGCCGCCGGCATCCAGCACCACCACCGACAGCGGCTTGAGCCCCATCTCGCGCCCCTTCGCCAGCGCCCCGCGGATGATCGTCCGCGCCTTCCTAAGTGAAATCTCGGCCATGTCCGCTCCTTTTTCCTTTTCGTTCAACCATCCCGGGGGTCCGGGGGCAGGTGGCCCCCGGACTATGCCCCCCGCAACTGCGCCTTGCGCTCCAGCCGGCGGGCGTGGAGCACCGGCTCGGTATAGCCCGAGGGCTGCTCGCGGCCCTTGAACACCAGGTCGCAGGCGGCCTTGAAGGCGATGGTATCATAGCCCGGCGCCATGTTGAGATAGAACGGATCGCCAGCGTTCTGGCGGTCCACCACGGCAGCCATCTTCTTCATCGCCTCCATCACGCGCTCTTCGCTCACCACCGCGTGGTGCAGCCAGTTGGCCAGCGCCTGGCTGGAGATGCGGCAGGTGGCGCGGTCTTCCATCAGGCCCACGTCGTGGATGTCGGGCACCTTGGAGCAACCCACCCCCTGGTCGATCCAGCGCACCACGTAGCCGAGGATGCCCTGGGCGTTGTTCTCGATCTCGGCGGTGATTTCCGCCTCGCTCCATCCGCCCTGCGCCAGCGGGATGGTCAGCAGCTCGGAAAGCCGGGCGCGCGGCCCGCCGGCGGCGATTTCCTCCTGCCGGGCGCGCACGTCCACCAGATGGTAGTGGGTTGCATGCAGCGTGGCGGCGGTGGGGCTGGGCACCCAGGCGCAGTTGGCGCCGGCCTGCGGATGGGCGATCTTCTCGGCCAGCATCGCGTGCATCAGATCGGGGGCGGCCCACATCCCCTTGCCGATCTGCGCCCGCCCCCGCAGCCCGCAGGCCAGGCCTATATCGACGTTGCGGTCCTCGTAGGCGCGAATCCAGGGCTGGGTCTTCATGTCGCCCTTGCGCACCATGGGGCCGGCCTCCATCGAGGTGTGGATCTCGTCGCCGGTGCGGTCGAGGAAGCCGGTGTTGATGAAGGCCACCCGGTGCCGGGCCGCGCGGATGCATTCCTTGAGGTTGGCCGAGGTGCGGCGCTCCTCGTCCATGATGCCCAGCTTGACGGTATGGCGCGGCAGGCCCAGCACCTCTTCGACGCGGGTGAAGATCTCGTCGGCGAAGGCCACCTCGTCGGGGCCGTGCATCTTGGGCTTGACCACATAGACCGAACCGCGGGCCGAGTTGCGCGGCCCGTCCGTCTTGCGCAGGTCGTGCATGGCGATCAGGGTGGTCACCATGGCGTCCATCAGCCCCTCGGGCACCTCCCGGCCCTCGGCATCGAGGATGGCCGGGCTGGTCATCAGGTGGCCCACGTTGCGCACCAGCATCAGCGCGCGCCCCGGCAGGCGGGCGGGAGAGCCGTCGGGAGCGGTGAAGACGACGTCAGCGGCAAGCTCGCGGGTCACCGTCCGGCCATCCTTGGTGAAGGTGGCGCTGAGGTCCCCCTTCATCAGGCCCAGCCAGTTGGCATAGGCCTGCACCTTGTCCTCGGCATCGACGCAGGCCACCGAATCCTCGCAATCCATGATCGAGGAGACGGCCGATTCGAGGACGATGTCCGAGATCCCCGCCTTGTCCTGCCTGCCCACCGGGGTGGTCGGGTCGATGACGATGCGGATGTGCAGGCCGTTTCTCCGCAGGAACACCTCTGCCAGGGCGCCGCCGGTCCCCCTCCTGCAGCCGGCGAACTGGGCCGGGTCGGCCAGCCCCGTCTGCCCGTCCCCGTGCTCGACGATCAGCGCGCCGTTTTCCACCCGCAGCCCCGTGACATCAGCCCAGCCGCCGCCGGCCAGCGGCGCGGCCTTGTCGAGATGGTCCCGGGCCCAGGCGATGACGCGGGCGCCGCGCTCAGGGTCATAGCCCTTGCCCTGCGGCGCATCGCCCAGCGCATCGGTGCCATACAGCGCATCGTAAAGAGAGCCCCAGCGGGCATTGGCAGCATTGAGCGCATAGCGGGCGTTGGTGATCGGCACCACCAGCTGCGGGCCGGGGATTTCGGCGATCTCGGGATCGACGTTTTCGGTCTCGATCTCGAAATCGGGCCCCTCGGGCTGCAGATAGCCGATCTCGCGCAGGAAGGCCTCGTAGGCAGCCGCGTCATGGGGCTGGCCGCGACGGGCCAGGTGCCAGTCATCGATCTGCTTCTGCAGCTCCTCGCGGCGGGCCAGCAGGGCGCGGTTCTTCGGTGCCAGGTCGCGCACCAGCCCGGCAAACCCCCGCCAGAAGTCGTCGGAGCCGACCCCGGTGCCGGGCAGGGCCCGCTCCTCGATGAATTCGGCCAGTTCCCCGGCCACCTGAAGTCCGTGTCTGTCAACGCGTTGCGTCATTGCGCCCTCCCGCAGGTCTCTGCATGCAATGGTGTGCAGTGGTGTCCGGCGGGATATCTAGAAAAATCCGCCGCGCCAGGCAAGCTTTTCTGGTCAGAAAATCTGACCAATGGCGCACCCCGCCCCACGCCCTGCCCGGCCGGTTGCACATGGGCCGCCGCCTGCATAGCTTGCAGCGCAAAACCCCACCCCGGAGTTCCCGATGAGAGACGACGCCCCCCAGCCGGTACGCCTGGCCGATTACCGGCCCTTCACCCATCTGATCGACAGCGTGTCGCTGGTCTTCAGGCTGGCCCCTTCGGCAACGCGGGTGGTCTCGCGCATCGCCTTCAGGCCCAACCCGGCATCATCGGGGGGCGATCTGGTGCTGGACGGCGAGGGGCTGAAACTGATCTCGGCCCGAATCGACGGGCGCCCCGTCGAGCCGGCGGTGGAACGCGGCAAGCTGACGGTCCCGGCCGGCGCCCTGCCCGACGGCCCCTTCACCTGGGAAGCGGAGGTGGAAATCGACCCGGCGGGCAACACAACCCTGGAGGGGCTGTACATGTCGAACGGCATGTATTGCACCCAGTGCGAGGCCGAGGGCTTCCGCCGCATCACCTTCTACCCCGACCGCCCCGACGTGATGGCCCCCTTCACGGTGCGCATCGAAAGCGACCTGCCGGTGCTCCTGTCGAACGGCAACCCGGTGGCGCGGGGCGAGGGCTGGGCCGAGTGGCACGACCCCTGGCCCAAGCCGGCCTATCTGTTCGCGCTGGTGGCGGGCGATCTGGTGGCCCGCACGGACAGCTTCACCACCGCCTCGGGGCGCGAGGTGGCGCTCAACCTCTGGGTGCGCGAGGGCGATCTGGACAAGACCGCCTTCGCCATGGAGGCGCTGAAGAAGGCGATGCGCTGGGACGAAGAGGTCTACGGGCGCGAATACGATCTGGAGGTGTTCAACATCGTCGCGGTGGACGATTTCAACATGGGCGCGATGGAGAACAAGGGCCTCAACATCTTCAACTCGGCTGCGGTTCTGGCCAGCCCCGAAACCGCGACGGATGCCAGTTTCGAACGCATCGAGGCGATCATCGCCCATGAATACTTCCACAACTGGACGGGCAACCGCATCACCTGCCGCGACTGGTTCCAGCTGTGCCTGAAGGAGGGGCTGACGGTGTTCCGCGACCAGCAGTTCTCGGCCGACCAGCGCGGCGAGGCGGTGCAGCGCATCTGCAACGTGCTGCAGCTGCGGGCGCGCCAGTTTCGCGAGGACGCGGGACCGCTGGCCCATCCGGTGCGCCCCGAGAGCTTCATCGAGATCAGCAACTTCTACACCGCCACCGTCTACGAGAAGGGCGCGGAAGTGGTGCGGATGCTGAAGCTCCTGGCCGGCGAGGAGGGCTGGCGCAAGGCGCTCGATCTCTACTTCGCGCGCCACGACGGGCAGGCGGTGACGATCGAGGACTGGCTGAAGGTCTTCGAGGATGCCACCGGGCGCGACCTGGCCCAGTTCAAGCGCTGGTATTCCCAGGCCGGCACCCCGCGGCTGGAGGTGGCGGAAGAGTATCGCGACGGCACCTACACCCTGCATTTCAGGCAGCACACCCCGCCCACTCCGGGCCAGGAACACAAGGAGCCGCTGGTGATTCCGATCGCGGTGGGGCTGCTTTCGCCCAATGGCGACGAGGTCGTGCCGACCACGGTGCTGGAAATGACGAGAGAGCGGCAGAGCTTCCGCTTCGAGGGGCTGGCCAGCCGGCCCGTGCCCTCTCTGCTGCGCGGCTTCTCGGCCCCGGTGATCCTGCGCCGGCAGGCCGGTGCGCAGGAGCGCGCCTTCCTGCTGGCCCATGACACCGACCCCTTCAACCGCTGGGAAGCCGGGCGCACGCTGGCGCAGGAGGGGCTCATGGCCATGGTCCGCGAGGGCGCGCCGCCCGATGCGGCCTTCCTCGATGCGCTGGCGCGGCTGCTCGGCGACGAGTCCCAGCCCCCCGCCTTCCGCGCCCTGGCGCTGGAGCTGCCCTCCGAGGACAGCCTCGCCCAGGCCCTGCACGAGGCCGGCACCACCCCCGACCCCGACGCCATCCATGCCGCCCGCGAAACCCTCGTCCGGGCCATGGCCGAACGGATGCAGGGCCTCCTGGCCCGGCTCCACGAGGAGATGGCCGTGCCCGGCCCCTACCGCCCCGAGGCCGAGGCCACCGGCCGGCGCGCGCTGCGCGGCGCGGCGCTGGCGCTGCTTTCCCGGCTCGACGGCGGCGCGCTGGCCCGCGCCCAGTTCGAAAGCGCCGGCAACATGACCGAGCGCTTCGGCGCGCTGACATGCCTGGTGCCCACCGCGCACGGCCCCGCGGCGCTGGAGGCCTTCTACCGGCAATGGCGGGACGAGCGGCTGGTGATCGACAAGTGGTTCACCGTGCAGGTGGCCCGCGCCCGGCCCGAAGCCGCACTGGAGGCGGCCCGCGCCCTGGCCGCTCATCCCGATTTCAACTGGAAGAACCCCAACCGCTTCCGCGCCCTGATCTCGGGCTTCGCCACCATGAATCCGGCCGGCTTTCACCGCCCCGACGGGCAGGGCTACGATTTCGTGGCCGACTGGCTGATCCGGCTCGATGCCGTCAACCCCCAGACCGCGGCACGGCTGAGCGGCGTGTTCGAAACCTGGCGGCGTTACGACACCGCCCGGCAGGAGAAGATCCGCGCCGCCCTGATCCGCATCCTGGAAACCCCGGGCCTGTCGCGCGACACCACCGAGATGGTCAGCCGGCTGCTGGGCTGAGGCCGGGGGCGCTGCCCCCGGACCCCCGGAGTATTTGCCGCAAGATGAAGGGGACGAAGGGCCGCCCCTTGAGGCCGCGCCCGGCAGGCATGGGCCGGCCCCGGCAATATCCCTGGGCACCGGTTCAGGCGGCCATGGCGGCAGATCAGACCGCCCGTCCATTTCAGGCGGATCTTCGCCCCCTTGCCCCCTGTGCCGCCCTGCCCTAGAACCACCCCCGACCCCTTGCAGGACGAAGTGACATGCTCGATCTGACCTTTGACGCCCCGAAACCCAAGGTGATCTCCGGTGCCACCGGCGACTGGGAGCTGGTGATCGGCATGGAGGTGCACGCCCAGGTGGCCAGCAAGGCCAAGCTGTTTTCCGGTGCCTCCACCGAGTTCGGAGCCGAGCCCAACTCCAACGTCTCCTTCGTCGATGCGGCGATGCCGGGAATGCTGCCGGTGATCAACGAGTTCTGCGTCGAGCAGGCGGTGCGCACCGGGCTGGGGCTGAAGGCGCAGATCAATCTGGTATCGGCGTTTGACCGCAAGAACTACTTCTACCCCGACCTGCCGCAGGGATATCAGATTTCGCAGCTCTACCACCCGATCGTCGGCGAGGGCGAGGTGCTGGTGGAAATGGGCCCCGGGCTGGCGCGGCGGGTGCGCATCGAACGCATCCACATCGAGCAGGACGCCGGCAAGTCGATCCACGACATGGATCCGCACATGTCCTTCGTCGACCTCAACCGCACCGGGGTGGCGCTGATGGAGATCGTCTCGCGCCCCGACATCCGCGGCCCCGAAGAGGCGGCCGCCTATATCGCCAAGCTGCGCCAGATCATGCGTTACCTGGGCACCTGCGACGGCAACATGCAGAACGGCAACCTGCGCGCCGACGTGAACGTCTCGGTCTGCCGTCCGGGCGATTACGAGAAATACCTCGAAACCGGCGATTTCGGCCATCTCGGCACCCGTTGCGAGATCAAGAACATGAACTCGATGCGCTTCATCCAGGCTGCCATCGAGTATGAGGCGCGGCGCCAGATCGCCATTCTCGAAGACGGCGGCACGGTGGACCAGGAAACCCGGCTGTTCGACCCGGACAAGGGCGAGACGCGCTCCATGCGCTCCAAGGAAGAGGCACACGACTACCGCTATTTCCCCTGCCCCGATCTCCTGCCGCTGGAGATCGAACAGGAATGGGTGGATGCCATCCGCGACAGCCTGCCCGAGCTGCCCGACGAGAAGAAGGCGCGTTTCATCACCGAATTCGGCCTGTCGGACTATGACGCCTCGGTGCTGACGGCGGATGTGGAGGCGGCCCGCTTCTTCGAGAAGGTGGCCGAGGGGCGCGACGGCAAGATGGCCGCCAACTGGGTGATCAACGAGCTTTTCGGGCGGCTCAAGAAGGACGGGCTGGAGATCGGCGAAAGCCCGATCGGGGCCGAGCGCCTGGGCGCCATCATCGAGCTGATCTCCCGGGGCGACATTTCCGGCAAGATCGCCAAGCAGGTGTTCGAGATCGCCTATACCACCGGGCGAGAGCCCGCCGAGATCGTCGAGACGGAGGGGCTGAAGCAGGTCACCGACACCGGCGCCATCGAGGCGGCGGTGGACGAGGTGATCGCCGCCAACCCCGCGCAGGTGGAAAAGGCCAGGGAAAACCCCAAGCTGGTGGGCTGGTTCGTCGGGCAGGTGATGAAGGCCACCGGCGGCAAGGCCAACCCGAAGGCGGTCAACGAGACGGTGCGCGCCAGGCTGGGGCTGTAGGGGCCGGGCCCCGGGTCCAGCCACGGTCGCGAAGGGGCGGAACGCTTGAAACCGCCCGCCGGGGGCGGCTAGATTGCGCCGGACCAGACAGGAGAGGCGCCATGCCGCGTTACGAATACAAGGTGGTTCCGGCCCCCCGCAAGGGGCAGAAAAGCAGGGGCGTGCGCAGCTCGGAGGCCCGCTTCGCGCTGGCGCTGGAACAGGCAATGAACGAGATGTCCGCCGAGGGCTGGGAATACCAGCGCGCCGAGACCCTGCCTTGCGAAGAACGCCAGGGGCTGACTTCGCGCACCACCGTCTTTCACAATGTGCTGGTGTTCCGCCGGGCCCTGCCCGAGGCCGGGGCGCAGGCCGAACCACCGGCCGCCGTGACCGCGGGTGATGCAAAAGACGCAGGCGGAGGAAAGCGCGCCTTCGCGCCTCGGGCGGAAGCAGGCAACCCGCCGCCCGAGGAGGAGCGCAAGAAACCCGCCCTGCCGCGGCTGGGCGGGGCCACGCGGGCCGGGCTGGCCGGCGAGGGGGCGCTGAAAGAGGGGTAAACATTTCCTTACCGGAAAAAAATCGGCCGCTACAGCAGGTATTGTTGCGCCTTCCGAAACGATCGCCCCCCGTCGCTGCGACAACAGGGCGAACGGGGAAATTTCGTTGAAATCCAGCATATTCCCCGGGCAGGACGGCAAGTCGCACCCCAGGCCGACACGATATTTCCGCAACGGCGCCCGAATCTCGCCGCATTTTCATTGAGCAGCGCATCGCCCCGCCCGTATCATGCTGCGGGTTAACGAGCGATATCCGTGGTGTGTGATGGAACGGTATGAGTACAGATTGGTGGAGGCGCCTGGGCCGGCTCGTGCCGCCTCGGGGGTTCATCGCCGCGATGACGGGCTTGCGGCTGCGATCCTGGAAATCTTGAACGAGGCCGGCCGCGAAGGCTGGCAGTTCCTGCGCCGCGAAAGCCTGGCCGCCGGGCGCCCGTCAGGCTGGCTGCGCCGGCGCGCGGAGCATCGCGACTACCTGGTCTTCCGCCGCCCGCTGCCCGCCCCGGCACCTGCGCCAGAGCCGCCTGCGGCACCGAAGGCCGCCGGGCGCGCGCCCCGGTGCGAACCGATGAGCGCCTGCGAACTCGAGAAGCTGCGCGCCAACATCCGCAAGGCGCTTGGCCCCGCGGTGATGGAGGTGCGCCTGACGCCGTAGCCCGGGGCTCAGGCACCGATCTGCAGCGCCAGCGCGTGGATGCGCGAAACCAGATCCTTCCCCAGCGCCTCGTGCACCGCGCGATGGCGCTCGATGCGGCTCATCGGCGCGAAGGCCTCGGCCTCGATGATGATCCTGAAGTGGCTCTCGCCGCCCTCGCGATAGCCCGCATGGCCGCGGTGCTTCTCGCTTTCATCAATGATTTCAAGCCTGCCGGGCTGAAACGCCTCTTCCAGTCTCTTGCGCAGCTCTTCGGTAATGCTCATTTTTCGGCTTTGCCCCCTTCAATCCTGTGGCAAATGGTCTAAACTCCCGGGCCCGAGTCGAAAAGGCATTGATTATGGTGAAACCCGATCCGTTCGGATTCGACATATCCGTCTCGGCGGACAAGAAGAAACGCACCCGTGGCCGGCGCGGCATGTCGGGCGCCTTCGAGACCTCGACGCGCGTCTGCGAGCATCCGGAGTGCGAGGAACGCGGCCAGTATCGTGCGCCCAAATCCCCCGATTCGCTGGACGAATACTTCTGGTTCTGCAAGACGCATGTGCGCGAGTACAACCTGAAGTGGAACTTTTTCGACGGCTCCAGCGAGGAAGAGCTGCTCGAGCAGATTGACCGGGACCGCGTCTGGGAACGCGAAACCAGGCCCTTCGGCAAGCGCTCGGACGAGACGCGCGCCTGGGCCCGGCTGGGCATCGACGACCCCCACCAGGTGCTGGGCGACAAGGCCACCCGCAACCCCGGCAAGTCGGTGACCGGCACCCGCAAGCTGCCGCCCACCGAGCGCCGCGCGCTGGAGATTCTCGACGCCAAGGACCACTGGACCAAGGCCGAGGTACGCAAGCAGTACAAGGCCCTGATCAAGGTGCTGCACCCGGACATGAACGGCGGCGACCGCAGCCACGAGGAGCAGCTGCAGGAGGTCGTCTGGGCCTGGGACCAGATCAGGGAGAGCCGCTGGTTTCGCGACTGAGGCCGCGGACCGGGGTTAAAACCCGGCGGAAATGCCCCATATGGAGGGCGGCGGGCGGCGTTGACCTTGCCCGCGATATCCCCCACAACACCGCTGTCACCGGGAAGGGCCCGGGGACGGGCATGGTTTTTCGAGGACAAGATGGCAGACGGCACGACGGAGACGCTGGTAAAACCGACCGAGGAGATCTCGGTGCGCGAGACCTTCGGGATCGACACCGACATGGTTGTGAAGGGCTTTGCCGAACGCACCGAGCGCGTGCCGGAGATCGACCCCACCTACAAGTTCGATCCCGACACCACCCTGGCGATCCTGGCCGGCTTTTCCCATAACCGGCGGGTGATGGTCCAAGGCTACCACGGCACCGGCAAGTCCACCCATATCGAGCAGGTGGCGGCCCGGCTCAACTGGCCGATGGTGCGGGTCAACCTCGACAGCCACATCTCGCGCATCGACCTGATCGGCAAGGACGCCATCAAGCTGCGCGACGGCAAGCAGGTGA
>WFPZ01000133.1 GCA_015487335.1 Paracoccaceae bacterium | reverse complement strand
GCGCTTGCCTTCATGGAAGAGCGTGCCGCGGCGATCCGCGATGGCTCCGCCGACGAGCTGATCTGGCTGGTCGAGCATCCGCCGCTTTACACCGCCGGCACCTCGGCCAGGCCCGCCGATCTGACCGACCCGAACCGCTTTCCCGTCTACCAGACGAGGCGCGGCGGGCAGTACACCTATCACGGCCCGGGCCAGCGGGTTGTCTACGTGATGCTCGACGTGGCCGCGCGCGGGCGCGACGTGCGCGCCTTCGTGCGCGGGCTCGAGGAATGGGTGATCGCCACCCTGGCCGAGTTCAACGTCAGGGGCGAGCGCCGCGAGGGCCGGGTGGGGGTATGGGTGGCGCGCCCCGACAAGCCGCCTCTGCCCGACGGTAGCCCACGCGAGGACAAGATCGCCGCGATCGGCGTGCGCCTGCGCCGATGGGTCAGCTTTCATGGGTTGTCGATCAACCTTGAGCCGGACCTGAGCCACTATGACGGCATCGTCCCGTGCGGCATCTCCGGGCACGGGGTGACCAGCCTCGTCGATCTGGGGCTGCCGGTCACCATGGCCGATCTCGACGCGGCGCTGATGCGGACCTTCGCGCAGGTCTTCCCCCACCCGCGGCTTTGACGATCACGGGAATGTGCGGCAAAAAGACCCTCGCAGAATCGTCGTATCCCGGTAGTATTCCTGCAATCGAGCGTCGGACAACGGCGCCTGAGCTGGGAAACGCGCAACGCAAACAACACCAGGATTGGGAAACCCATGAAAACGCTTACTCTTACTCTCGCCGCCGGGCTGATGGCCCTGGCCGGCAATGCCTATGCCCAGGATGCCGCCGCGGGCGAAAAGGCCTTCAAGTCGTGCAAGGCCTGCCACGGCATCGTGAACGGCGACGAGGTGATCTACAAGGGCGGCAAGACCGGCCCCAACCTCTTCGGCGTGATCGGCCGCCAGGCCGGCAGCTACGAGGGCTTCCGCTACTCCAAGTCGCTGGTTGCCGCGGGCGAGGCCGGCCTTGTCTGGACGGAAGAGCTTCTGGCCGAGTTCATCCAGGATCCCAAGGCCTTCCTGAGGAAATATCTCGACGATCCGAAGGCGAAATCCAAGATGACCTTCAAGGCCCGCAAGGGGGCCGAGGACATCGCCGCCTTCCTAGCCTCCGTCGCCCCGCCGGCCGAAGGCGACGGCGAAGCGAACGACGGCTGAGCAGCTGGAAAAGACTGTCCGCAGCGGGTTTTTCCCGCTGCGGCATATCGGGCGGTTGAGCCGAATCCCCACTTCGGCTAATGCTCGACACAGGATCAGGGCCGGACTTCTCCCCGGCTCTGAAGAACGCGCGAGGAGAAACACAAGATGGCAGATGCAGCCACGACTGGCCATGGCCAGCAGGGTGGAACCAACTTCTTTGTCCGGTGGTTCATGTCCACCAACCACAAGGACATCGGAATTCTCTACATTTTTACCGCGGCGATCGTCGGCTTCATCTCGATAGCCTTCACCGTCTACATGCGGCTCGAGCTGATGGAGCCCGGGGTCCAGTTCATGTGCCTCGAGGGCGCGCGGCTGATCCCCGATCCATCTCAGGAATGCACGCCCAACGGGCATCTGTGGAACGTCCTGATCACCGCCCACGGCATCCTGATGATGTTCTTCGTGGTCATCCCGGCGCTGTTCGGCGGCTTCGGCAACTACTTCATGCCGCTGCAGATCGGCGCGCCGGACATGGCGTTCCCGCGGATGAACAACCTTTCCTACTGGCTCTACGTGGCCGGCACCGCCATGGCGATCATCTCGGTCCTGACCCCGGGCGGCAACGACCAGCTCGGGTCGGGGGTGGGCTGGGTGCTCTACCCGCCGCTGTCGGTCAACGAGGCGGGCATGTCGATGGACTTCGCCATCTTCGCGGTGCACCTGTCGGGGGCGTCGTCGATCTTGGGGGCCATCAACATCATCACCACCTTCCTGAACATGCGCGCCCCGGGCATGACCCTGTTCAAGGTGCCGCTGTTCGCCTGGTCGATCTTCGTCACCGCCTGGCTGATCCTGCTGTCGCTGCCGGTGCTGGCCGGCGCCATCACCATGCTGCTGACCGACCGCAACTTCGGCACCACCTTCTTCGACCCCGCCGGCGGGGGCGACCCGGTGCTGTACCAGCACATCCTGTGGTTCTTCGGTCACCCGGAGGTCTACATCGTGATCATGCCGGGCTTCGGCATCATCTCCCACGTGATCTCCACCTTCTCGCGCAAGCCGATCTTCGGCTACCTGCCGATGGTCTGGGCGCTGATCGCCATCGGGGTGCTGGGCTTCGTGGTCTGGGCGCACCACATGTACACCGTGGGCATGAGCCTCTCGCAGCAGACCTACTTCATGCTGGCCACCATGGTGATCGCGGTGCCGACGGGCGTGAAGGTGTTCAGCTGGATCGCCACCATGTGGGGCGGCTCGGTCGAGTTCAAGACGCCGATGCTCTGGGCCTTCGGCTTCCTGTTCCTGTTCACCATCGGCGGGGTGACCGGAATCGTCCTCAGCCAGGCCGCGGTGGACCGGGTCTATCACGACACCTACTACGTGGTCGCCCACTTCCACTACACCATGAGCCTCGGCGCGGCCTTCGCGATCTTTGCCGGGATCTACTACTGGATCGGCAAGATGAGCGGGCGCCAGTATCCGGAATGGGCCGGCAAGGTGCACTTCTGGATGATGTTCATCGGCGCCAACCTGACCTTCTTCCCCCAGCACTTCCTGGGCCGTCAGGGCATGCCGCGCCGCTACATCGACTATCCGGAAGCCTTCGCCCTGTGGAACAAGGTGTCCAGCTTCGGCGCCTTCCTCTCGTTCGCCTCGTTCCTGTTCTTCATCGGGGTGATCTACTACACGCTGCGCCACGGCAAGCGGGTCACCGAGAACAACTACTGGAACGAGCATGCCGATACGCTGGAGTGGACGCTGCCCTCGCCGCCGCCGGAGCACACCTTCGAGACGCTCCCCAAGCGCGAGGACTGGGACAAGGGCTATGCCCGCTGAGCGGACCGCTCCATGCCCCTGAAATGGGAAGACAATACGCAAGGGGCCCCGGTGCATGCCGGGGCCTTCCGCTTTGAAAAGGGCTCTCCCCCGGCATGGCGGCTGGTGCTGTGGCCGCACCGCTCTTTGCCGCGCCGCGGCTTTGCCCTGATCATTCTCGTCGCCTGGATATTGCTGATGCTGCCGCTTCTGATGGTGCTCGGCACGCCGGTGCACTGGGGGCTGCTGCCCTTCATGCTCGGCACCCTGGCCCTGTTGTGGTATTTCCTCGAACGCAGCTACACCGACGGCCGGCTGACCGAGGTGCTCTCCGTGTGGTCAGACCGGGTGGAACTGGTCCGCACCGACCCCAGGGGCCAGGTGAAGGACTGGCACGCCAACCCGCACTGGGTGCGGGTGAAGCTCTACCCGGAAGGGGCGGTGGAAAACTACCTCACCCTGAAAGGGGGCGGACGCGAAGTGGAGATCGGCGCGTTCCTCAGCAAGGAAGAGCGCGCCGAACTTTACCCTGCGCTTGTGGAGGCGCTGTCGCAGACCCGAACTCCGGCACCTCGCCCGCCCTCTCCCCCGGCTGCGGGGTGACCCCGCAGGAAGCTCAGAATCCCATGCCGATGGCGAAGTTGGCGGTCTGCACTCCGCTTTCGTCGGCCAGAACACCGCCCTTGAGATAAGAACCGCCGGGCATGATATCGCCAAGCTCGTATCTGGCATCCACACCGACCAGATATCCCGGCACGCCGATGACCTTCAGACCGGTTGTGCCAACGGTCAGCCTGTCGCTGACATCGTATTCGATATATCCCATGGCATATTCGCCGATGCCGAGCATGGGATCTCCGTATTCCAGCCCGTAGCGCATGGCGCCGGCATCCTTCTCGATGCCCAGCAGATAGCCGTTCTCGGAAAGCACTCCGTCGGTCACCACCTCGACCGCACCAGACACCGATATGCCGCCCGTAGTGCCGTAGCGCGCCGAGACGGCAACAGAACGCACCCCCTTGGCCCTGGTGTAGAGATAGGATGCGCTGGCTTCGAGATTTCCGATCTTCCCGTCGACCCGCACCCCGGGCGAGTAGATATCGGCGTATTGCATCTGCGTCGCATAGCTTTCCAGCAGGATGGCATCCAGCTCAAAGCCGAAGGGGCCATAGGGCGAAGCCATGTCACCCCTGATCCCGGCATCGTCGAAGGCGCTCCTGGGCAGGCCAAGTCTGACCTTGGTGCTGCCGGTGCCGAAATAGAAGGTGGGGAAGACGGCTGAAGCCTGAGCCGCGTCGAAGGTCAGCCCGCTAAATGAAAGACCAAGCCCCATTTCCGGCATCGAACCGTCGCCCGGGAAGGGGACGTCCAGCCATCCCTTTCCAAGGGCATAAGGCTGCCAGCCCGAACCGTCCCAGAAAACACCTGCCTGCACATAGCCGTCTGCCGAATAAGAGTCGGGCGCGCCTTGCGCAGCAGCCATTGATGCTCCCAAAAGCACCGCAGACGAAAGTGCCGAAATTCCAGACAGCTGCCGGACCGGCATGACCGTCTCCAATCTGAACCACACGAATATTTCGCTCAAGCCTATTGGAACCTCTCCGAAAAGCAAGAGATGCAGGCCTCCTGCGCGCTTGTGCGCAGTGTGCGCAGAGGGTGTGGCCGGCTTATCCGTTATCCCTTTGGCCGCCGGATATCGCGCTCAGCCCAGGCGGTCCCTGACCATCGGCCCGACCTTGCCGAAGTCCATGCGGCCGGCATATTTCGCCTTCAGCAGCCCCATGACCTTGCCCATGTCGCGAATCGATTCCGCGCCCGCCTCGGCGATTGCCTCTTCTATTGCCCCCGCCACTTCCTCATCATTCAGCTGGCGCGGCAGGAAGTCCTCTATGACCTTGATTTCGCGGAGCTCCTTTTCCGCCAGCTCCAGCCGCCCGCCCTCCTCATAGGCGTGCGCGCTTTCCTGGCGCTGCTTGACCATCTTGCCCAGAATCTGCAGGACCTCGGCATCGTTGACGCCGTCATCGCGCCCTTCGCCGCGCAGGGCGATGTCCCTGTCCTTGATGGCGGCCGAGATCAGCCGCAAGGTCGACAGCCTTTCCATGTCCTTCGCCTTCATGGCGGCCTTAAGCGCCTCGTTGATGCGGTGTCGCATGTCCATCGGCTTCTCATCCCCATAAGGCTCCGAAGCCGTCACCATAACCCGGCAGGACGCCGCTGACAACCTTGGGGAGATGCGGCTCAAGCCATTGAAAACGCGTCCTTTCACAAATTGCCACATCCCCTTGACCCCAACCGGGGCTTTCCCTAGGTTCCCGTCAATTTGAGGCCGGGGAGTCGCGCCATGCCTGCCGTATCGACCAATCCGAAACCGACAGCCTGCCTTGCGCTGGCCGACGGCACGCTGTTTTTCGGCCAGGGCTTCGGCGCCACCGGCCAGACGGTGGCCGAGCTGTGCTTCAACACCGCCATGACCGGCTATCAGGAGATCATGACCGACCCCAGCTATGCCGGGCAGGTGGTGACCTTCACCTTCCCGCATGTGGGCAATGTCGGCACCAACCCCCAGGACGATGAAGCCGCCAGCCCGGCCGCCGCCGGCATGGTCGTCAAGTGGGATCCCACCGAGCCCTCCAACTGGCGCGCCGCCACCCATCTGCGGGAGTGGCTGAAACGGCAGGGCCGGATCGGCATCGGTGGGGTCGATACCCGGCGGCTTACCCGCGCCATCCGCCAGCAGGGCGCACCGCACGTGGCGCTCGCCCATGACCCCGAGGGCAATTTCGACATCGAGGCCCTGGTGGCCGCGGCGCGCGCATTTCCCGGGCTCGAGGGGCTCGACCTGGCGAAAGAGGTCACCTGCAGCCAGTCCTACCGCTGGGACGAGATGCGCTGGGCCTGGCCCGAGGGCTATCGCAGGCGCCGCGAACCGGGGCGCCGGGTGGTGGCGCTCGACTACGGTGCCAAGCGCAACATCCTGCGCTGCCTTGCTTCGGCTGGCTGCGATGTCACCGTGCTTCCGGCCACCGCCACCGCCGAAGAGGTGCTGGCCCACGAGCCCGAGGGCATCTTCCTCTCGAACGGCCCCGGCGACCCGGCCGCCACCGGCGAATACGCGGTGCCGATGATCCGCCACATCCTCGAGAAGACCGACCTGCCCGTCTTCGGCATCTGCCTCGGCCACCAGATGCTGGCCCTGGCGCTGGGGGCGCGCACCGTCAAGATGAACCACGGCCACCACGGCGCCAACCACCCCGTCAAGGACATGGAAACCGGCAAGGTGGAGATCACCTCGATGAACCACGGCTTCACCGTCGACAGCCAGACCCTGCCCGAGGGCGTGAAGGAAACCCATGTCAGCCTGTTCGACGGCTCCAACTGCGGCATCCGCATGGTGGACCGCCCGGTCTTCTCGGTGCAATACCACCCTGAGGCCAGCCCCGGCCCGCAGGACAGCTACTACCTGTTCGAGCGCTTCGTGGAAGCCATTGAAAATCGTGGCTGAATCCGGTTCCGGTTAATCCCCCGTTAACCAGCCCATGAAAAGGTGGCGCTGCCCAGAGGAGCCGCACCACCGATGAAGACAAGCCCAGAACCGCTGTTGCCGGGCCCGGCCCTGCCCGGCCCGCTCATCCCGCCCCGCCCGCGCCGGCGGCCCCGGCCTCTTGGCCAGATTCTCGTGGAGATGGGAGAGCTCGATCCCGGCGCCATGCTCAAGGCCGCCGCCCTGCAGGCCCATGAGGAGGCGCGTTTCGGCAACATCCTGCTGGCCAACGGGCTGATCTCGGAGGACGGTCTCTACCGCGGGCTGGCCCGCCAGTTCGGCTGCCGTGTCATCGACCTGGCGCAAGAGCCCCCCGATCCGCGCCTGATCCGGGAACTCACACCGGAAACCTGCCTGCGCCTGGGCCTGGTGCCCTGGCGGCGGGTCGGCGCGGCGGTGGTCGTCGTCACCGCCGATCCGGCCGGCTTTGCCGAACACCGCCCCCTGCTGGCCGAGCGTTTCGGCAGGGTCCTGATGGCGGTGGCGCCGGAGCGGGCGGTGCAGGAGGCGGTGCTGCGCGCCAGCCGCCTGGGGCTGATCCGCCGGGCCGAACGCCTGGTGCCGCCGGAGGAAAGCTGCCGCGGCTGGCCGGCCCGCCGCGCCGCCCGGGCCGCTACCGCGGCGCTGGCGACGCTGGCCGTCGCCGCAGCGACGGCCCCGGCCGCCGCCGTTCAGCTTCTCTCCGTGCTCGCCATCGTTACGCTGCTGGTCAACACCGGCTTCAAGAGCGCGGCCACCATCGCCGCGCTCGCCGCCCGTCGCCGCGCCCGCCCGGTTTTTGCCACCACGCGCAAGGGGCCCGGCATCACCCGCAACCCCACCGTCTCGCTGCTGGTGCCGCTGTTTCGCGAACGCGAGATCGCCTCCCGCCTGGTGCGCCGGCTGGAGCGTCTCGACTACCCGCGAGAGCTGCTCGACATCTGCCTCATCGTCGAGGAGGAGGACCGCACCACCCAGGACGCCCTGCAAGGGGCCCGCCTGCCCGCCCACATGCGCCGGGTCGTGGTGCCCCGCGGCACGCTGAAGACCAAGCCGCGGGCCATGAACTACGCGCTCAACCTCTGCCGGGGCTCGATCATCGGCATCTACGACGCCGAGGACGAGCCCGAGCCCGACCAGATCAGGAAGATGGTGCAGCGTTTCCGCCAGGCCGGGCCGGAAGTGGCCTGCCTGCAGGGGGTGCTCGATTTCTACAACACCGCCACCAACTGGATTTCCCGCTGCTTCACCATCGAATACGCCACCTGGTTCCGGCTGGTGCTGCCGGGGCTGCAGGCGCT
>WFPZ01000132.1 GCA_015487335.1 Paracoccaceae bacterium | reverse complement strand
TGGTGCTGCCGGAGAGATTTGAACTCTCGACCTCTCCCTTACCAAGGGAGTGCTCTACCCCTGAGCTACGGCAGCGCCTGTCGTGGGCGGCTGATTAGACGCAATTTCCCCACGACGCAAGCGCAATCTGGACCCTTTCGCCATGCTGCGTTAGAGAGGGCCGCATGGTGGAAAAATCCGGCAAATCCACGCACAAGAACGACGCCGCGGGGCGGGAGGAAAGGCTGAAGGCCGCGCTCAGGGCCAACCTGAAGCGGCGCAAGGCCCAGGCGCGCGCCCGGGCACGGCCGGAAAAGGGAAAGGGCTGAGGCAGGCATGGATTCGATCATCGTCAGGGGCGGCGGTGCGCTGCGCGGAGAGATTCCCATCGCCGGAGCGAAGAACGCCTGTCTTGCGCTGATGCCGGCCACGCTGCTTTCGGACGAGCCGCTGACCCTGACCAACGTGCCCCGGCTGGCCGACATCGCCACCATGACGCAGCTTCTGCAGTCGCTTGGGGCCGAGGTGCAGAGCCTGGCCGACGGGCAGGTGCTGGCCATGTCCAGCCATGACGCCCGCAATCACGTGGCCGAATACGACATCGTGCGCAAGATGCGCGCCTCCAACCTGGTGCTGGGGCCGCTTCTGGCGCGTCACGGCAAGGCGGTGGTGTCCCTGCCGGGGGGCTGTGCCATCGGCGCGCGGCCGATGGACCTGCACATCCACGGGCTTCAGGCCATGGGCGCCGAGATCGAGCTGCGCGACGGCTATCTGCATGCAGTGGCGAGGAACGGGCTGAAGGGGGCCGAGATCGAGCTGCGTTTCCCATCGGTCGGGGCCACCGAGAACGTTCTGATGGCCGCCACCCTGGCCCGCGGCACCACGGTGATCCGCAACGCCGCGCGCGAGCCGGAAATCTCCGATTTGGCCACCTGTCTGCGCGCCATGGGCGCCCGGATCGAGGGCGACGGCACCGGCACGATCATCATCGAGGGGGTGGAGCGGCTGCATGGCGCGACCCACCCGGTGATCGTCGACCGCATCGAGCTGGGCACCTACATGCTGGCCCCCGCCATCGCCGGCGGCGAGGTGGAGCTCACGGGCGGGCGGCGCGAGCTGCTGCCCGCCTTTTGCGAAAAGCTCGAGGAGGCGGGAATCGAGATCGAGGAAACCGCCGACGGGCTGAAGGTCTCGCGCCCCAATGGGCGGGTGCGTTCGGTGGACGTGGAAACCGCGCCCTTCCCCGGTTTCCCCACCGATCTGCAGGCCCAGATGATGGCGCTGATGTGCACCGCCGAAGGGGTTTCGGTGCTGCACGAGACGATCTTCGAGAACCGCTTCATGCATGCCCCCGAGCTGATGCGCATGGGTGCGCAGATCGAGGTGCGCGGCGGCACCGCCACGGTTACCGGGGTGGAGCGGCTCAAGGGCGCGCCGGTGATGGCCACCGACCTGCGCGCCTCGGTCTCGCTGATTCTCGCCGGCCTGGCGGCCGAGGGCGAGACGGTGGTCAACCGGGTCTATCATCTCGACCGCGGGTATGAACATGTGGTGCGCAAGTTCCGCGGCATCGGCGCGGATATCGAACGGGTGAGCAACTGATGGCCGAAGATGCAAGATTCGAGGATGCCGACGAGGCGCCGCTGCGGCTCAAGGCTTTCGACAGTGAAGACCTGCAGGTGATCGCCGCCCTGGTGCAGGATGCCGTCTTTCCCGCCACCGAGATGAAATGGGACAGGAGGCGCCGCCGCTTCGCGCTACTGCTCAACCGGTTCCGCTGGGAAGAGGCGGTGCGTGCCACCCGCCCCGAGCGCCCCTATGAACGGGTGCAGTCGGTGCTGGCCTTCGAGGACGTGATGAAGGTGTCCAGCCAAGGCTTCGACCGGCACGACCCGGATCTGATCCTCTCCTTGCTGGAAATCACCTTCACCCCCGGCCCGGACACCACCGGCCGGGTGGAGCTGATCCTGGCCGGCGACGGGGCGATCGCGCTGGAGGTCGAGGCGCTGGAGGCCACCCTGCGCGACGTGACCCGCCCCTACGTGGCGCCTTCCGGCAAGGCCCCGCACCACGGCTGAGCGCCCCTCGCCGCGCCCCGCCCGGCACGCCGCGGGGCTTGAGCCCGCGCCCGCCCCCGTCTATTCCGGGCCGACAGGAGAGACCGATGCCCCAGTTTCTGAACACCACCGAGCCCGATTTCGAAGCCCGTTTCGCGGCGCTTCTGGAGATGAAGCGCGAGGATGCCCCCGAGGTTGATGATGCGGTGGCCGAGATCATCGCCGATGTGCGCGCGCGCGGCGACGAGGCGGTGATCGAACTGACCGCGAAATTCGACCGCCTGGAGCTGACCCCCGAAACGCTGGCCTTCTCGGACGAGGAGATCGAGGCGGAATGCGCCAGGGTTCCCCGGGAGGAACGCAAGGCGCTCGAGACGGCGGCCGAGCGCATCCGCGCCTATCATGCCCGCCAGCTGCCCGCCGATGAAAGCTGGGTGGACGAGACCGGCGCCACCCTCGGCTGGCGCTGGAGGCCGGTCTCGGCGGCGGGGCTCTATGTGCCGGGGGGGCTGGCCTCCTATCCCTCGTCGGTACTGATGAACGCCATTCCCGCCCAGGTGGCGGGGGTTGGAAACCTCGTGGTCTGCGCCCCCACGCCTGAGGGGCAGGCCAACCCGCTGGTGCTGCTGGCGGCCAGGATTGCGGGGGTGCGCAAGGTGTACCGCATCGGCGGCGCGCAGGCGATCGCCGCCATGGCCTACGGCACGCAGACCATCGCCCCGGTGGACAAGATCACCGGCCCCGGCAATGCCTGGGTGGCCGCCGCCAAGCGCCGCGTTTTCGGCCGTGTCGGCATCGACATGATCGCCGGGCCCTCCGAGATCCTGGTGATTGCCGACCGCCACAACGATCCGGACTGGCTGGCGCTGGACCTGCTCAGCCAGGCCGAGCATGACGAGAGCGCCCAGGCGATCCTGATCACCGACGATGCCGCCTTTGCCGCGGCGGTGGCCGAGGCCGTCGAGGCCCGCCTGCAGATGCTGGAGCGGCGCGCCATCGCCGGCGCCAGCTGGCGCCGCAACGGTGCCGTGATCACGGTGCGCGACATGGGCGAGGCGGCCGCCCTGGCCGACCGCATCGCGCCCGAACATCTGGAGCTGTGCGTCGCCAACCCCGAGGCGCTGGCCGAGAACATCCGCCATGCCGGGGCGATCTTCCTCGGCGCCTGGACGCCGGAGGCGATCGGCGATTACGTGGGCGGGCCCAACCACGTGCTGCCCACCGCGCGCTCGGCGCGGTTTTCCAGCGGGCTGTCGGTGCTCGATTTCATGAAGCGCAGCACGCTGGCGAAAATGTCGCCCGAGGCGCTTGCGGCCATCGGGCCCGCGGCCGAAACGCTGGCGCGTTCGGAAAGCCTGCAGGCGCACGGGCTGTCGGTGCGCGCCCGGCTCGACCGTCTGAACGGGGGCTGAGCCATGAGCCGGCTGATCCATGTGGAAATCGACGATGCGGGCCTTCCTCCGCCCACGCCCGAGATCGAACAGGAACGCCGCGTGGCGATATTCGACCTGCTGGAGGAAAACTCCTTCGCCCTGCCGCCGCGCGAGGGGCGCGAGGTGCCGCCGGGGCCGTTCCGGCTTTCGCTGGCGATTCGCGAACGCCGGCTGGTGTTCGAGATCGACGATGAATCCGGGGCCCGGGTGGCCGAGTTCCACCTCTCCCTCGGCCCCTTCCGGCAGGTGGTGAAGGATTACTTCCAGATTTGCGAAAGCTATTTCGACGCGGTGAAGAAACTGCCGCCCAGCCATATCGAGGCCATCGACATGGCCCGGCGCGGCATACACAACGAGGGGGCCCGGGTGCTGCAGGAGCGCCTCGAGGGCAAGGCGGTGGTCGACATCGACACCTCGCGCCGCCTGTTCACCCTGATCTGCGTGCTGCACTGGGGAGGCTGAGCATGAGCACTGGCCTTCCCGGTTCCGTCCTGTTCTGTTGTGATCACAACGCCATCCGTTCTCCCATGGCCGAGGGCATCATGAAGAAGCTCTACGGCCAGAACACCTATGTGCAATCGGCGGGGGTGCACAACGACTACGAGATCGACGGCTTTGCCGTCGCGGTCTGCGAAGAGATCGGGGTGGAGCTGTCGCGCCACCGCTCGCGCTCCTTCGAGGAGATGCAGCAGTGGGGCGACGATCTTTCCGGTTTCGATCTGGTGGTCGCACTTTCGCCCGCCTCGCAGCGCATGGCGCTGGAGTTCACCCGCTTTTACCATCTGGACGTGGAATACTGGCCGGTGCTCGACCCGTCCGGCCTGGGCGAGAGCCGCGAAGAGAAACTCGCCGCCTACCGCCAGGCGCGCGACCAGATCATCGCCCGCATGCGGCAGCGATTCGGCCCCCCGCCGCAGGACATCGAGCCCGAATCACCCCCCGCCTGAGCGGGCCGCGATTCGCCCGCCGCCGCGCCATGCGGCCCTTTTCCTGCCTCCCGAGCCCGCGCAATGCCCCCAAAGCGGCAATCTGCTCTTGAAAAATATCGCCATTGGGCGCATTTAAGCCTCGCCCGCAGTTTGGCGGGGAAGGCAATAACGGAGTGATCATGGCCAAGGAAGAAATGCTCGAATTTCCCGGTGTCGTGAAGGAACTCCTGCCGAATGCGACATTCAGGGTCGAGCTTGAGAACGGCCATGAAATCATCGCGCATACGGCAGGCAAGATGCGCAAGAACCGCATCCGCGTTCTGGCTGGCGACCGGGTTCAGGTTGAAATGACCCCCTATGATCTGACCAAGGGTCGGATCAACTACCGCTTCAAGTAAGGCGCGGTCTTGCGCCTCATTCTCGGCTCCGCGAGCCCGCGCCGCAGGGAGCTCCTGGCGCAGCTGGGCCTCGTGCCCGACGAGATTCGCGCCGCCGGCATCGACGAAACCCCCCGCAAGGGAGAGCTGCCGCGCGCCTATTGCCGGCGCATGGCGCGCGAGAAGGCGCAGGCCATCGTCCCGGGCGAGGGCGAGGTGGTGCTTTGCGCCGATACCACCGTGGCGCTGGGCCGGCGCATCCTGGGCAAGCCGGAGAGTGCCGGCGAGGCGGCCGAGTTCCTGCTGCGCCTGTCCGGGCGGCGCCATGCGGTCATCACCGCGGTGGCGGTGAGAACCCCGGAGCGTATCCTTGAACGCGACGTGGTGACCGCGGTGAAGATGAAACGGCTTTCGGATGTCGAGCTCAACGCCTACCTCGCTTCGGGCGAGTGGCAGGGCAAGGCCGGCGGCTATGCCATCCAGGGCCTGGCGGGGGCCTTCATCCCGTGGATCCAGGGCTCGTTCTCGGCGGTCATGGGCCTGCCGGTGGCCGAAACGGCCCATCTGCTGGAGGCGGCGGGCTATCGCGTATTCGGAGAAAAGGGGTGAAGGGGCGCGTCATCGCCCTGGGGCAGCTGGAGGGGCGCGCCGCCGCCGCCCTGATCGAGGACGGGCGGCTGGAGGATCTTCTCGTCGATCCGCCCGAGGACGGCCCGCCGAAGCCCGGCGCCATCTACCGCGCCATCTGCGACCGGCCGATGAAGGGGCAGGGGGCAATGATGCTGCGCCTGCCCGAGGGCACGGGGTTCCTGCGCGCGGGCAAGGGCCTGCGCCCGGGCCAGCCGCTGCTGGTGCAGGTGACGGGCTATGCAGAGCCGGGCAAGGCCGTGCCGGTGACCGCGCGCATCCTGTTCAAGAGCCGCCATGCCATCGTCACCCCCGATGCGC
>WFPZ01000131.1 GCA_015487335.1 Paracoccaceae bacterium | reverse complement strand
CTTCATCTCAGGCGCCCGGCCCGCTTGGAAAGGGGGTCCACCCTGTCCGGCGCGCGCCAGACGCCTGATATCTTGCGTCCGGGGCGCTGCGGGCGCGGGATTGATGGGTCCTGGGCCTGGGGGCGCGCGCCCCGCTCAGGCCACCTTTTCCAGCGAGCCCGCCGGCGCGATCCCCAGGGCGTGAACCACGTCGCGGGTCAGCTGCGGCTTGTTGAGCGTGTAGAAATGCAGATCTTCCACCCCGCCCTCGATGAGGTCGGTGCACAGCTCGGTGCACTGGGCGGTGGCCAGCAGATCGTGGCGGCCGTCACGCTCGGCCTTCTCGAAGGCCTCGTCCAGCCAGCCGGGCACCCGGGCGCCGCAGCGGGCGGCGAACTTCTTCACCCCCTGCCAGTTCTCGATCGGCAGGATGCCGGGGATGATCGTGGCCTCGATCCCGGCCTTCTCGCAGCGGTCGCGGAAGCGGAAGAAGGTTTCGGCCTCGAAGAAGAACTGTGTGATGGCCGAAGAGGCGCCGGCGTCGATCTTGCGCTTGAGCCATTCGACATCGGCGTTGTCGTCGGCGGCCTCGGGGTGGCGGTCGGGGTAGGCGCCGACGCGGATGTTGAACTTGCCGGTGGCGGCCAGCGCCTCGACCAGCTCCACCGAAGAGGCGAAGCCCTCGGGATGCGGCGTGAAGCGGCCCGCGCCCCTGGGCGGGTCGCCGCGCAGAGCCACGATGTCTCTGACCCCGACGCGGGCGTAGTTTTCGGCGATCGCGAGGGTTTCCTCGCGGGTGGCGTCGACGCAGGTAAGATGCGCGGCCACCGGAATTTCATAGTGGCGATGGATGGTTTCCACCGCCTCGTGGGTCAGCTGGCGGGTGGTGCCTCCGGCCCCGTAGGTGACCGAGACGAACTGCGGGCCGAGCGGGGCCAGCGTGCGCACCGTTTCCCACAGGCGGAAGGAGGCCTCCAGCGAACGGGGTGGGAAGAACTCGAACGAAATGCGCGGCGCGGACATGGGACGGATTCCTTTGTTTGCCATCTTGTCTCATATGGGGGCATGTGAGACAAATTCATAATTCTCATGAACATGATGAGGAACACAACATATGCATATCGAGTTTCGCCACCTGCGCACCATCAAGGCGATCCACGAGGCCGGCGGGCTGGCGCGCGCGGCGGAGGTGCTCAACATCACCCAGTCGGCGCTGTCGCATCAGGTCAAGGGCCTGGAAGAGCAGGTGGGGGTGGAGCTCTTCGTGCGCCGCTCAAAGCCGCTGAAACTGTCGGTGGCGGGGCAGAAGCTGCTGCGGCTGGCCGAGAAGGTGCTGCCCGAGATCGAGGCGCTGGAGGCGGATTTCCTCGGGCTGCGTTCTGGGCGGGCGGGGCGGCTGCACATCGCCATGGAGTGCCACGCCTGTTTCGAGTGGCTGTTTCCGGTGCTCGAGCAGTTCCGCAAGGCCTGGCCGGATGTCGACGTGGACATCCGCGCCGGGCTGGCCTTCGATGCGCTCAACGCGCTGCAGCGCGAAGAGGTGGATCTGGTGCTCTCCTCCGACCCGGAAGATCTGCCCGGCGTCGATTTCTCGCCCCTGTTCGACTATTCGCCGCTGTTCGTGGCCGCCGCCGGTCATCCGCTGGCGGCCAGGGAATACGTGGAGGCCGAGGATTTCCGTGACCAGGTTCTGATCGCCTACCCGGTGGACCGCACGCGTCTGGACGTCTTCAGCCAGCTGCTGATGCCCGCCAGGGTGGAGCCCAGGGCGATCCGCCGGGTGGAGCTGACGGCGGTGATCCTGCTGCTGGTGGCCTCCAACCGCGGGGTGGCGGTGCTGCCCGACTGGGTGCTGCGCGAGGTGAAGGTGAGTTCCGACTACATCACCCGCCCGATCACCGCGCAGGGCATCACCCGGCGCATGTATGCCGCAACCCGCGCCGAGGACACCGCCAAGCCCTACATGGCCCATCTGGTGCGCCTGGCGCGCAGCGAGCCGGTGAAGATGCAGCGGCGCTGAGCCGCGCCCCGCGCCAGGCCTGCCGCGCCGCCCTTTTGCATGCCCGGGCTTGGCAAGGGCGCTGGCCGGGCTTATACGCGCCCCCTGAACTTCAGGAGCATGGACGGATGCAGGGCAGTGCCAATCTCAACCTCATGATCAGGGCCGCGCGCAAGGCGGGGCGCTCGCTGGTCAAGGATTTCCGGGAAGTGGAAAACCTGCAGGTTTCCATGAAGGGGGCGGGAGATTTCGTCTCGCGCGCCGATACCGCGGCCGAGAACATCATCCGCGAAGAGCTTCTGGGCACCCGGCCCAACTACGGCTGGCTGGCCGAGGAAAGCGGCGACGAGGTGGCGGGCGCCGACCCCACGCGCCGCTGGATCGTCGATCCGCTGGACGGCACCACCAACTTTCTGCACGGGCTGCCGCACTGGGCGGTATCGATCGCGCTGGAGCACAAGGGCGAGATCGTCGCGGCGGTGATCTTCGATCCGGCCAAGGACGAGATGTTCGTGGCCGAGAAGGGGCAGGGGGCCTGGCTCAACCAGAGCCGGCTGCGGGTGTCGGGGCGCAGTCGGCTGATCGAGTGCATCTTCGCCACCGGCCTGCCCTTCGGCGGCCGGGCCGACCTGCCCGAGACCCTGCAGGACCTGGCGCGCATCCTGCCCGCCTGCGCCGGGGTGCGGCGCTGGGGGGCGGCAGCGCTGGACATGGCCTACGTGGCAGCCGGCCGCTACGACGGCTTCTGGGAGCGCAAGCTGCACGCCTGGGACATCGCCGCCGGGGTGCTGATCCTGCGCGAGGCCGGCGGGCTGGTGGAGCCGCTGCGCCCGGGCGGCGACATCCTGGCCGACGGCGAGGTGATCTGCGCCAACGGGGCGATCTTCGAGCAGTTCGCGGCAATCATCCGCAACGAAGGCTGAGCGCCACGGATTTTGCAAATTCATGCCCCATTCCTGCCCCGGGCGCGGGGCATCCTGGCCGCATGGAAAAGAAACTGCCCGATAACCTGCTCGTCGAGCCTGTGCGATTTGCCGGGGATGAAGACGGCGCCGTCACCGTGGATTTCACCGTTCTTCTGGGATCGGCAATCATGCTGGGGCTTGCGGTGTCCGGCTCCGTTGCCAGCGGGACGCTCAGCTATTCCTCGGGGATTTCCGATTTTCTCGAAAGCGTCGTGCCGGGCGAGGCCAGCTCTGGTGGCGGCAGCAGCGGCAGCGCCGCATCCGGCGAGGAAGAGGACGATGAGGAAGACGAGGACGACGAGGAAGACGAGGAAGACGAGGACGACGAGGAGAACGACCCCAGCGAATACGGCGACAGTGCCGATGACGATGACGGGGAGGATGACTCCGACAGCGAGGAAGACGATTCGGACAGCGATACGGAGAGTGATTCCGACAGCGACTCCGATTCCGACAGTGATTCAGACAGCGACAGTGATTCGGACAGCGATTCCGACAGCGACTCTGATTCGGACGACGACAGCGACACCGACGACGATTAGGTATCGTGACCGGTAGCGCGGATGGCGGCTCGACTGGGGCAGCGGCCCCAGGGGCAAGAACGATTAACCGCCCTCGGGGCCTGCCGAATGCGCAATCACATGGAATCACATGGGCAGCCGGCCTTCGGGCCGGTTGTTTCTTTCAGCGACGCCGCCTGACGATGGGCACCCGGGTGCGGTTCACCCGGTAGACGTTTGCGGGATGTGGCGGATGGCCCGAGCTGGCGCGCCAGTAGCCGGCCCCGCCCCGGCGCAGCCACAGCGGGATCACGTAGACGAAGCCGATCACGAAGCCGCCGGCATGGGCCCAGTAGGCAACGCCGCCGCTGGAGGTGTCCATGCCCATGCCGCTGATCAGCTGCAGCAGGAACCAGAACCCCAGCATCGCCCAGGCCGGCACCGGGAAGATGCGGATGAAGATGAAGAAGATGAACAGCACATCCACCCGCGCCCTGGGAAACAGCAGCAGATAGCCCCCCATCACCCCGGCGATCGCCCCTGAGGCGCCGACGGTGGGGATCGTCGACCACGGATCGACGGAAAGCTGCGCCAGGTTCGCCCCGACCCCGGCAACGAGATAGAAGACCAGAAAGCCGAAATGGCCGAGCTGGTCTTCGAGGTTGTCTCCGAACACCCACAGGAAAAGCATGTTGCCGGCTATGTGCAGAAAGCCCGCGTGCAGGAAGATGGCGGTGACGAGGGTTTCGTAGCCTTCGCCCGAGGAGATCCGCGCCGGGATCATCGCCCAGGAGAAATAGAGCCGCCGCAGCGCAACCTCGTCGGCGGCCAGCGGCAGCGTGAGAAGAAAGATCGTCACGTTCGCCGCGATCAGCGCATAGGTGACATAGGGCGTTCGCTGCGAGGGGTTGTGGTCACGGATCGGAAACATGGGGCGAGGGTTGCCAATACGGGGAGGATCGTCAAGGCGATTTGCCGTCCGTCCGCCAGCGCATGAGGGCCGGCGGGCGGATCTTGACAGCCGGGCGGGGGGCGGCAGTCTGGAGGCATGAAAAGACTTGCCGCCCTGACCGCCCTTGCCCTGCTGACCGGGCTTTCGCCCGTCGCCGCCCGGGCCTGCCCGCCGCCGCCCGACCTCTCGCAGCAGAGCGCGCGGCTGCTGGAAGCGCTGCGCATCGCCCCCGACGAGGCCGCAGCGCGCCGGCTGAGCGACGAGATGTGGCGCATCTGGACGACCGCCCCCGACGCGCGCGCCCAGGAGATGCTGGATCGGGGCATGGAGCGGCGCGAGGCCTATGATTTCGCCGCCGCCCTTGCCGCCTTCGACGAGCTTGTCGCCTACTGCCCCGATTATGCCGAGGGCTACAATCAGCGCGCCTTCGTCAATTTCCTGCGCGGCGAATACGCTCTGGCGGTGGAAGATCTGGAAAAGGCGCTCGAACTTCGCCCCGAACATTTCGCGGCGCGCGCCGGCCTGGCGCTGTCGCTGATGGAGCTGGGGCGGATCGAGGCCGGGCAGGCGGCCTTGCGCGAGGCGCTGGCGCTCAACCCCTGGCTGCCCGAGCGCGCCATGCTGATTTCCCGCCCCGGCGAGGACATCTGAGCGGCGCGCCCGCTTTACACGTGCCCGGCAACGGGTATTGTCGCCCGGTCCGTGCCCGCGTGGTGGAATGGTAGACACAGGGGACTTAAAATCCCCCGGCCCGGGAGGGCCATGCCGGTTCAAGTCCGGCCGCGGGTACCAGCCTTGCCTCTTCGGGGCGGGCCGTTTTCCTTTCTGCCTTGAGCGGAATTCTGGCAGGGGTATTCTTGCGCCCGGAAAGGGCGAAAAGGAAACAGGCATGAGCGGCCAGAGAGAGGCCATGTTCGCCGGGAGGCGCCGGCTGCGGGCGGGCATCCTGCTGCTGTCGGCCACCGTCCTGGTGGCCTGCCAGGACACGGGCGGCGAGGATGGCGGGGGCAGCGCCGGCACCTCGCTGTTCGACCCGTCGGCGTTCAGCGCCTTCTTCGTCGACGATTTCGGCCCCTACGAGGCCGACGCCCAGGCGCTGCGCGACCGCGACCCGAAATATCTGGTGCAGAAGTTCAGCTGGTTCGGGAGCGACGGCACCGTCTACGACAGCTATTCGCTGGACAACGCCAATGTGGAATATGCCCATGCGGCGGGGCTGACGGGGGCGGGGCAGATCATCGCCATTCTCGATGCGGGCTTCCGGCAAAGCCACGTGGAGTTTTCCGGCAAGACGATCTACACCCCGCCGGGCTATGCACCGGGGGTGGATGACCACGGCACCGGGGTGGCCTCGATCGCCGCCGGGTCGGCCAGCAGCGGCGAGATGATCGGGGTGGCGCCGGGGGCGGACCTGCAGCTTGGCGCCTTTGACACGTTCCAATCCATGACCGCCGCCACCCGGCAGGCGGCCTCTGTCGGCGCCATCGTGCAGAACAATTCCTGGGGTTACGAGACGGACGCCACCCGCGCAAACTACAACTCCGTGTTCGGTGGGCCCGCGGGGACGGATTACATCAATGCGCTGCGCGACTTCGCCAATAACGGAATCATCGTCTTCGCCGCCTCAAACGACGTGACCCGCACCAGGGCCGATCTGGTTTCGGCCCTGCCGAACTTCGTCTCCGGGCTGGAGGCCTCCTTCATCACGGTGGTCAACGCGGTGCCCGGCTACAGCAATGGCCAGATCTCCTCGGCCACGCTGGTGTCCTCGGCCTGTCTGGAGGCGGCGCGCTGGTGCATGGCCGCCGACGGGACAGTCTACGCTGCCAGTGCCCGTTCGGGAACGGCCTATTTCTGGGGAACCGGCACCTCTTTCGCCGCGCCGCAGGTGGCCGGCGCGATGGCGCTTCTGGCCGAGGCCTTCCCCTCGCTCACCCCGCAGGAGCTGCGCGCGCGGCTGCTGGCCTCGGCCAACAACAGCTTCTTTCCGCACACCGGCTATGTGGATTTCGCCTCCACCGTGCGCCACGGCTACAACGAAGAGCTCGGCCATGGCTTCCTCGATCTGAAGGCGGCGCTGATGCCGATCGGAGGGTCCTACGTGCCCCAGAGCAACGGTGCTGCGCTTTCGGCGGACCGGCCGGTGGTGCTGGGCGGCGCGCTGAGCGGCGATGCCCTGAGCACCCGGCTGGCCAGCGAGGAGATCGTGATCGTCGATGCGCTGGGGGGCGATTTCGCGGCCCCGGGCAACATCCTGTCGGCCGACATGCTGCTGACGCCGGGGCCGGAGGCGGCGATCGCGCGGCTGATGGCGGCCGATCTGGCCGGCGGCGAGGCTGACCCGTTCGCACTGGACAGCGCCTTCCCGGCCGCGGTGCCGGGGCGGGAGCTGAGCCGGGATCTGGGCGATGTCCGGCTGTCGCTGCTTGTGCCCTCGGACAGGTCGCGATCGGCCAGTTTCGGCATCTCCGCCAGCCGCCGCTTCGATCTGGGCGGCAGCGCGCTGCGGCTCGGGCTCGGCTTCCTGCGCGAGGAGGGGGCCTTTGCCGGCATCCAGGCGATGCAGGGCGCCCAGCTGAGCGCGGAGCACGCATCGGCCAGTTTCGCGTGGGACATCCCCCTGAACGGGCGCGAGGCGCTGACCCTGGCCGGCAGTGTCGGGGTGGCCGCGCCGGGGGCCGATCTGCCGGGCGCGCGGCTTTCTCCGGTCAGCTACAGCGCCCTGCGCCTGAGCTATGCCGCCCGTGACGTGCTCGGCCGTGGCGACCGGCTGAGCTTCGGCGTCGGCACGCCGCAGGCGATCACCTCGGGGCAGGCGCGTTTCGTTCTGCCGGTGGCCATGAGCGCCGGGGCGGCCCGTTTCGCGCCGGTGGCGGTGCCGCTGAGCCCGTCCCGGCGGCAGACGGATTTCTCGGTCAGCTACGGCCGGCCGCTTTCGGACAGTGCCGAGCTGCTGTTCTCGGCCCGGCGCAGCCTCAACCTGGGCAACGTGGCCGGTCGGCGTTCATCCGACCTGGCGGTGGGCCTGCGGGTGCGGTTCTGAGCGGGGGCCTTGTTCAGCCTTCCAGCTTGCGCACCTGCTCGCGCAGTTCCTGCAGGCGCTGGCGGTAGTTTTCCGCATCGCCGTAATCGGCGAACTGCGGATATCTGCGGTGCGTGCCGCGCAGCTTCCGGGCGTGCTTGATGGGGCACCAGTAGGCCTCGGTGCGCGAGGCGACCTCGCTCACCAGCGCCAGAAGCCCGTTGGCATAGCCGCAGTAGACGCAATTGAGCTTTTCCAGCGCGTTGAGATACTGCAGACGGTGACGGTCGATGACGATGTAGTCGCGCCGGGGCACCTTCGGGATGCCGTAGGCGGGAAAGCAGGTGGCCTGATAGACGGCCACGAAAACATCCAGCAGGACCAGGGGGATGATCAGCGAGTAGATGACCGGCGCGGTGAGGACGGTCAGCAACCGGGCGCGGCTGACATAGGGCCAGAGGCGGATTCTCAGCGCCTTGTGGCGGCGGCGGATTTCCTTGTCGAACACCACCCGCCCGCGTTCCAGCCGGTAGCGGAAGCGCCGCCTGCGCGCCTCGATCTGCTGTTCCAGTTCTTCCTGCAGTTCCCTGATGCGTTCGAGCAGGGTTTCGATCGTTTCGGCCATGTTCCGCCTCCGGGGTTGGTCGGCGCGGCCTGAACGATGGCGCGCCGGGGCAATCGCCTTCAGTCGCGGCGGCCTGCGAACCGCTGCTGCCATTCCTCGCGTTCTTCGTCGGTGATCTTGCGAAACAGCATGTCGGGCACGGTGAAGCCATGGCCCGGCGGCAGGGCGGCAAGCGCCCGGGCCGGGTCTTCCGGCCAGCTGTCGTCATCGCTGCGCATGGCCGCCAGCATCCTTTCGGAGGTATCGGGGACGAAAGGCGCCGAGACCACGGCGTAAAGCCGGATCAGGTTCAGCGACAGGCGGATGATCGCGGCGGCGCGCTCGGGGTCGGTCTTGAACACCGCCCAGGGGGCGGCCGCCTGCAGATACTCGTTGCCCGCCACCCACATGGCGCGCAGCTCGCCCGCCGCCTTGCGGATTTCCATGTTTTCCATGAAGCCCTCGTAGGCGCCCAGAAGCGCGCGCAGCCTTTCGATCAGCGCCTCTTCCTCGGGGCCGAAGCTGCCGCCTGCGGGTACCTCCTCGCCGAAGCGCGAGCGGCAGAACTTGGTGACGCGGCTGACGAAATTGCCCAGAACGTCGGCCAGATCCTTGTTGACGGAGGCCTGGAAGTTTTCCCACGTGAACTCGCTGTCGGAGTTTTCCGGCGCGTGGCTCAGGAGCCACCAGCGCCAGTAGTCGGCCGGCAGGATGGACAGCGCCTGATCCATGAACACGCCGCGCCCCTGGCTGGTGGAGAACTGGCCGCCGTCATAGTTGAGGTAGTTGAAGCTCTTGATGTAGTCCACGAGCTTCCACGGCTCGCCCGATCCCATGATCGTGGCGGGGAAGGAAAGGGTGTGGAAGGGCACGTTGTCCTTGCCCATGAATTGCACATATCGAACATCATCGGCGCCTTTGTCGGTTCGCCACCAGCGATGCCAGTCCTTTTCCGATAATCCATGGGCATCGGCCCATTCCCAGGTGGCGGCGATGTATTCGATCGGCGCATCGAACCACACATAGAAGACCTTGCCCTCCATCCCCTCCCAGGGCGCGCCCGGAAACTGCGCCGGCACGCCCCAGTCGAGATCGCGGGTGATGCCCCTGTCCTGCAGCCCGTCGCCGTCGTGCAGCCACTTCTTCGCGATCGAGGTGGTGAGCACCGGCCAGTCGGTCTTGGAGTCGATCCAGGCGTCCAGCCTGTCGCGCAGCCTGGACTGGCGCAGATACAGGTGCCTGGTTTCGCGCATTTCCAGCTCGGTCGAGCCGGAAATGGCGCTGCGCGGCTCGATCAGGTCGGTGGGCTCCAGCTGCTTCGTGCAGTTCTCGCACTGGTCGCCGCGCGCCCGCTCGTAGCCGCAGTTGGGGCAGGTGCCCTCGACGTAGCGGTCGGGCAGGAAGCGGCCGTCGGCCACCGAGTAGATCTGTTTCTCGGTGACCACGTCGATCAGCCCGTTCTCGCCCAGCCTGCGCGCGAAATGCTGGGTCAGCGCATGGTTCTGCGGGCTGGAGGAGCGGCCGAAGTGATCGAACGAGAGGCGAAAGCCGCGGGCGAGTTCGGCCTGCACCGCGTGCATCTCGGCGCAGTATTCGTCCACCGGCTTGCCGGCCTTGGCGGCGGCCAGTTCCGCCGGCGTGCCGTGCTCGTCGGTGGCGCAGATGAACATCACCTCATGGCCGCGCGCGCGCATGTAGCGGGCGAAGAGATCGGCCGGCAGCTGGCTGCCCACCAGGTTTCCGAGGTGCTTGATGCCGTTGATGTAGGGAATTGCCGAGGTGATGAGAATCCGCGCCATGAGTTCCGTCCGGTCCTGTTTCCGG
>WFPZ01000130.1 GCA_015487335.1 Paracoccaceae bacterium | reverse complement strand
TAGAGGTCGTTCACCGTCGAGACGTTGTTCTGGATGGCATCCACCGTAAGCACGGCGGTGATCTTGGCCACGAAGACCGAGACGATGAACAGCGAGGACAGCACCAGCACCACCCCGAACAGCCGCCCGAACAGGCTGCGCGGCACGCGCTCCTCGAAACCGCCGTTGACCACCAGGTTGAGCGCCCACCAGAAGGCCGGAAACAGGGCCTGTTTCGCGGGTTTGTCAAAATACTCCTGCTTGCCGCGCTCGAACCACCACATCATCATGCCGCCGCCGAACAGCAGCGCGAAGGCCAGCGCGATGGCGGTCAGCAGATCGCGCGAGAGCAGCACCCGCAGAACCGAGAGGCCGTCGCCGCCGTTGTTTGGCGTCATGATCTGCAGACCGGAGGCGAATATAGGCTGGCTGAAATCCATCGCCTCCTCGCGGTCGGCGGTGATCGAGATGTTGGCAATCGCCAGGTCGGTCTCGCCACTGCGGGCCCGGGCCAGCATTTCCTGAAAACTGTCGGCGCGGCGGATGGTATATTCCAGCCCCAGTTCCCCGGCCACTGCGGCCCACAGCTCCATGCTGAATCCCGTATCCTGCCCGTTCACCTCCATGGAAAACGGCGGGCGGGTGACGGTGCCCACCGACAGCTCCTGCGCCTGCACCGCAGGTGCCAGCACGAGCAGAAAGAGAACGGCCCAGATCGCGCGCATCAGCTCCACCCCCGGTTCCGGGGTTTATGGCACGCCTGACCGCTCTGCGGCAACAGAGCGGATCAGGCCCGCATTTCGCTGGCCAGACTGCGAGACTCGAAGGGCCGGAGCACCGGCCCCGCCAGGCGGCGGTGCAAGGGAAGCGCCGAAGGCGGCAGCGGCGCCAGCATCGAGACGGCGCGCAGGGCCGGCCGCGCGCCGAGCGTTCCGATAAAGAGGCTTTCGACGCAGGCGCCCGACAGCGAGAGGCACTCGTGCTCGTCGAACAGGAACTGATGGCAGGTGATGGCCCCATCGGCCGGGCAGGGATGCACGGCGGGATGGGCGGCAAGGCTGCCGGCCTCGGCCAGAACGGCCTCTTCGCCGAAGTGATATTCGGCATCGGGACCGGAGATCATGAGCCGCGTACCGGCCGTGACAACGATGTCGCGGCTCAGCCCGAAATAGGGGGCGCGCAACATCACCGGGGTGAAGGGGCCGGCGGCAGGCAGTGCCTGGCGGAAGGTCCAGCGGATCGGCTTCGGCGCACCCGAGGCCGTCAGCACCACGTCGCCGCGCTGCAGCCGCTCGACAGGGCGCGGGCCATCGGGGGTATCCGCCATGGTGCCGGCGGCAATCCCGGCGGCGGGGCCGGCGGGCTCGTGGCCCTCCGCGACGGCAAGGAAAGTCACGCGGGGGTCGGCCTCGCAGGGGCCCGAAGCCTCGACGATCGCGCGCAGATCGGCGCCGGGCAGGGGGGGCGGTGCGGGCAGGGGGGCCACAGCCATGCGGGCGTTCTCCGGGCTGAAGAGCGCCAGATGGCCGGCGCGCCCCGGCCCGTCCCAGATGATGCTCAGCCGCCAGCGCCCGCCGCCCGCCGAAGGCGGATTGTCGAGCCGGGCATAGCTGCGCGCCGGGCCCTGCCGGATCTCGACCGAGAGCGTCTCGTCAGCGTTGAGCCACAGGGTCAGCTGCCGTGTCCAGCCGCGGGCGCTCTCGAAGGCCAGCAGCCGGGCCGGCACACGGCCGCCGCGCGACATGTCAAGCTCGGCCAGAATCGTCCCGCGGGTGATCAGATCGTCACTGAACAAGGGGTTTTCGGCATCCGGCCCGCCATCTTCCGGCACGTGCCGGTGCCGCCCCGCAAGATCGTGAAAGCCAAGCCAGCCCATCACCAGAAGCCCTTGTCCCGCATCCGGCAGCCTTGCGCCATGCCTGCATGCCTCCTCTCGGCCGGGCAGGATCGGATAAGCGAAAGCAGGCGTCATGCGCGCCTGTCATGCCGGTATTCCGCTCGATCGGGCCTGTGTTTCCGGCCCCCGTCCTGCCTCGGACTTGTGGTTTTGCCCGATCATGCAGCACTGCAGCGGTTTTTGTTAACCGGTTGAACTCGGCGGGGCGATATCGCAGGAGGAGTGTAGCGAAACCGCCACAAGTGCTTGCGGGCCATCCCGGCCCGGATCGGGGGAGAGATGACGGACAAGGCGATCGACCCGGTGGAACTGACCGCCCGGCTGGTGCGCTGCCCTTCGGTGACACCGCAGGACGCGGGCGCGCTGGAGGTGGTGCGCGAAGTTCTGGAAGACGCGGGCTTTGCCTGCCACAGGGCCGACCGGGCCGGAACAGGCAATCTTTTCGCCCGCTGGGGCGACAGGGGGCACGCCCGAACGCTGGGCTTCAACGGCCATACCGATGTGGTCCCCGTGGGCGACGCCGAGGCCTGGAGCGCCGATCCCTTCGGCGCCGAAATCCGCGACGGCCTGCTGTGGGGGCGCGGCGCGGTGGACATGAAGTCCGGCGTGGCCGCCTTTGCCGCGGCGGCTGCCGATTTCGTGCGCAACACCCCCCCCGACGGCGCGATCATTCTGGCGATTACCGGCGACGAGGAGGGCGAGGCCGAACACGGCACCCGCGCCCTGCTTGACTGGATGGCGGCCCGGGGCGAGACCATGAGCGCCTGCATCGTGGGCGAGCCCACCTCGCGCGCGCGTTTCGGCGACATGATGAAGATCGGCCGGCGCGGCTCCATGAGCGCCTGGTTCACGGCGCGGGGGGTGCAGGGGCACGCCGCCTATCCGCACCGCGCGAAAAACCCGGTCTCGGCCATGGCGCGGCTGATCGACAGGCTGGCCTCGCACCGGCTGGACGAGGGCACCGCCCATTTCGACGCTTCCACCCTGGCCCCCACCACCATTGACACCGGCAACCCGGCCACCAACGTGATTCCGGCCGAGTGCCGCGCCACCGTCAACATCCGCTTCAACGACGCCCATTCCGGCGCCAGCCTCACCGCATGGCTCGAGGAAGAGGCCCGCCGGGTGGAAGAGGAAACCGGCGTGCGGCTGGAGATGAAGGTGAAGATTTCGGGCGAGAGCTTCCTCACCCCGCCCGGCGCGCTTTCCGATCTGGTGGCCAATGCGGTGGAAGCCGAATGCGGCCTCCGGCCCGAGATGTCCACCTCGGGCGGCACCTCGGATGCGCGCTTCATCAAGGATCACTGCCCGGTGGTGGAATTCGGGCTGGTGGGGCGCACCATGCATCAGGTGGACGAACGCGTGGAGGTCGAGCAGATCCGCCGGCTCAAGGCTGTCTATTCGCGGATTATCAGTGACTATTTCAGGTAGAATCAGGCCCCTTCTGATCGTGATGGTGAAGGAGCCCCGCGCCGGGCTGGTCAAGACGCGGCTGGGGCGCGAGATCGGGATGAGCGCCTCGGCCTGGTGGTTCCGGCACCAGGCGCTGGCCCTGCTGCGGCGGGTGGCCGACCGGCGCTGGGACATCCGCCTTGCCGTCACCCCCGACCGCGACGGCATGGCCAGCCGCTTCTG
>WFPZ01000129.1 GCA_015487335.1 Paracoccaceae bacterium | reverse complement strand
TGGCGCAGCTTGTCGGGCTCCTGCCAGACGGTGATCGCGTGCAGATCGACGATGCAGTAGATCGATTCGATCCCCTTGTCCTGCAACTCGACGAACCGCTTGAGCGCGCCGAGATAGTTGCCCAGCGTCAGCCCGCCCGAGGGCTGGATGCCGGAAAAGACGCGAGGCGTGTGGGCCGCTTCCGCCATGTCTGCTGCTCCGTCTGGATTTCTGCGTCGCGACGGCTTACCCATGGGCGGAACCGCCGTCAAGGAAAGGAACGGGGCGATGTCGGGCAGGCATGACGAATCTCCCATCAATCCGCTGCCGCCGATCGTGGTGGCGCTGGCTCTGGTGATCCTCGGGATAGAGCTGATCTTCCAAGCCGGCGCGCGCGGCTTCGCCGGGGGGCAGGATGCCGTGGGCTGGCGGCTGGAGGCGATGCGCGAATACGCCTTTTCGGGCGTGGTGCTGGAGTGGATGATCGACACCGGCCGCTGGCCGCTGGAACATGTGAAACGCTTCGTTACCTATCCGTTCATCCATGTCTCCTTCACCCACACGCTGATGGTGCTGGTGTTCCTGCTGGCGCTGGGCAAGATGGTGGGCGAGGTCTTCGGCACCTTCGCGGTGCTGGCGGTGTTCTTCCTCTCGGCCATCGTGGGCGCGCTGGCCTTCGGGCTGCTGACGGGCGAGGATGCGCTTCTGGCAGGAGGCTATCCGGCGGTCTACGGGCTGGTCGGTTCTTACACGTTCATGCTGTGGGTCAGCCTTGCGGGGACCGGCAACAACCAGCTGCGCGCCTTCCAGCTGATCGGCTTCCTGATGGGGGTGCAGCTGATCTTCGGGCTTCTGTTCGGCGCCAACAAGACCTGGGTGGCCGATATCTTCGGCTTCGGCACCGGCTTCTTTCTTTCCTTCCTGCTGGTGCCCGGCGCGCTGGCGCGCCTGCGCGACCGCCTGCGCCAGCGGTAGCGGCGGGGTGCCTTCCGCACGGGAGCATTTCGAGACAGAAACAGAAGAAGGGGCCGGCTTCGCCCTGGCGCAAGCTTCATTTCCCCGCTCTCGCCATCCCCGTTCTTCAATGCCTCGCAAATATCCCCGCGCGGGCGGCATTTCTCAGCGCCGCATGGCCGCCTTCAGGTCAGACAGGCGCAGCGCGCCCAGGGCCGCGCCCGCGGCGGCATAGGCCGCCATGCCGCCGCCCACCAGCAGGGCCAGCGCCAGGTAGCGCCAGCCGGGCAGGGCGAACATGGGTTGCAGCGCCAGGCCGACGCCCAGCAGCACCGCGCCCATGGCGGCCGAGGCCAGCACGATCCGGCGCGTCTGCCGCAGGAAGCGGGTGTCGGGGCGGGCCGCTTCGCCCATCGCGCGCGAGCCGCGCCACAGCAGCCAGACCATCGCCCAGCCCGCCGCCGAGGTGGCGACGGCAGCCGCGAGATAGCCGATGAAGGGGGCCAGCCCCACCGCCAGCGCGGCGTTGATCACCATCGCCACCAGCGCGTAGCGGAAGGGGGAGCGGGTATCCTCGCGGGCAAAGTAGAGCGGCTGCAGCACCTTCTGCATCACGAAGGCCGGCAGGCCCGCCCCGTAGATCGCCACCGCCGCCGCCGTTGCCGCGGCATCCGCCGCGGTGAAGCGGCCGCGTTCGAACAGCACCGAGACCAGCGGTCCCGGCACGACGATCAGCGCCACCGCCGCCGGCAGGGTCAGCAGCAGGGCGAATTCGGCCGCCCGGTTGAGCCCGTCGCGCCCGGCCCGGGTATCGCCGGCGCGCAGCCGGCGCGAAAGCTCGGGCAGCAGCACCACGCCGATGGCGATCGCCACCACCCCCAGCGGCAGCTGATACAGCCGGTCGGCCAGATTGAGATACTGGATCGATCCCTCGAAGAAGCTTGCCACCTGCCGGCCCACCAGCAGGTTCACCTGCACCACCCCGCCGGCCAGCGCCGCAGGGGCGGCGATGACGGCGAGGCGCTTCAGTTCAGGGGTCAGGCGCGGGGCACGCGGGCGCAGCGACCAGCCCGCCCGCGCCGCGGCCCGCCATACCAGCGCCAGCTGCGCCACCCCCGCCACCGGCACCGCCCAGACCAGCGCGCGCGCCACGTCGGCGCCCGTCTGCCCGGCCCAGATCATCGCCCCCGAGAGGATCACGTTGAGCAGCACCGGCGCGGCGGCGGCGGTGGCGAACCGGCCGGTGGCGTTGAGCACCCCCGAGATCAGTGCGGCCAGCGAGATGAACACGATGTAGGGAAACACCACCCGCCCGTAGCCGGTGGCCAGCGCCAGCCGCTCGTCGCCGGCAAAGCCCGAGGCCATGGCCAGCACCAGCCACGGCATCATGAGCTGCGCCAGCAGGGTGAGCGCGATCACTACCGCGGCCAGCCCCGAAAGCGCGTCGCGGGCGAAATCGGCGGCCTCTTCGCCGGCTTCCACCTTTTTGGCAAACATCGGCACGAAGGCCGTGTTGAAGGCCCCTTCCGCGAAGAAGCGGCGGAACATGTTGGGCAGCGAGAAGGCCACCACGAAGGCCTCGGCCGCCGGCCCCGCGCCCAGGTAGGCAGCAAACAGGATGTCACGCACGAAGCCCATCACCCGGCTGGCCATCGTCCAGAGGCCGACGGTGAGAAACCCCCTGACCAGACGGATCGCCGCCATCAGGCGCGGGCCCTTTCCGCGCCCTGCTCGATGGCCTCGCGCAGCTTCTTCTCTAGCGCCTTCTGACGCTGCCTGGAGTGGAACTTCAGGCCGAACATGTCCTTGACATAGAAGGTATCCACCACCTGCGCGCCATAGGTGGCGATCACCGCCGAAGCAATATAGACGTTGTTGGCCGCCAGGGTGCGGGTGAGGTCATAGAGCAGGCCGGGGCGGTCGCGGGTGTCCACCTCGATGATGGTGTAGATTTCCGACCCCTCGTTGTCGAAGGTGATCGAGGTCGGCACCCGGAACGCGCGCTCGCGCTTGCGGATCCTGTCGCGCTCCTTGAGCGCTTCGCGCGCCACCACCTCGCCCTTGAGAATCTTCTTGATCATGTTGCGCAGCCGCGGCACGCGCGATTGCTCGTAGGGGTGGCCCTCGGCGTCCTGGATCCAGAACACGGCGGTGGCGTAGCCGTCCTTGGAGGTGTAGGTGCGCGCGTCCACGATGTTGGCGCCCACCAGCGCCAGCGCCCCGCACATGCGCGAGAAGATCCCCGGATGGTCGGCCAGGGCGAAGCAGACGCGGGTGGCGTCGCGGTCCTCGTCGAGCAGCAGGTCGATGCGGATCTCGTCGTCGCCGATATACTTCAGAAGCTTCGCGAAGGTGACATGGGCCGAGGTCGGCAGCCCCTGCCAGTAGGGCCCGTAATGGCGCGAGGTCTCCTGGCGCAGGTCCTTCTTGCTCCACTCCGGCAGCGCCTCGCGCAGGGCGCGCTTGGCCTCCGCCTCGCGGGCCTCGCGGTTGACCGCCTCCAGCCCCGATTCCAGCGCCTCGGCCGTCTGGTTGTAAAGCGTGCGCAGAAGAACGGCTTTCCAGTTGTTCCAGGTATCCGGCCCGACCCCGCGAATATCGCACACGGTGAGAACCGTGAGCAGGTCCAGCCGCTTGCGCGTCTTTACCGCCTTGGCGAAATCGCGCACCGTGCGCGGATCGGAGATGTCGCGCTTTTGCGCCATGTCCGACATCAGCAGGTGGTAGCGCACCAGCCACTCGGCGGTTTCAGCCTCGTCGGGCTTCAGCCCCAGCCGCCGTGCCACCTTGCGGGTGAGCTGCGCCCCGACCACCGAGTGGTCTTCCTCGCGCCCCTTGCCGGTGTCGTGCATCAGCAGCGCCACGTAAAGCACCCGCCGGTTGACCCCGCGTTCCAGGATGCCCGAGGCGATGGGCAGCTCCTCCACCAGTTCGCCGCGCTCGATCTGGGCGAGGGTGGAAATGCACTGGATGGTGTGCTCGTCCACCGTGTAGCTGTGATACATGTTGAACTGCATCATCGCCACCACGGGCTCGAACTCGGGGATGAAGGCGGCCAGCACGCCCAGCTCGTTCATCCGCCGCAGCGCCCTTTCCGGGTTGCCGTGTTTCAGCAGCAGGTCGAGGAAGATGCGCGTGGCTTCCGGGTCGCGGCGCATCTCGTCGTCGATCAGGTGCAGGTTGGCGGAGACCAGCCGCATCGCGTCGGGGTGGATCAGCAGCCCCGTGCGCAGCGCTTCCTCGAACAGGCGCAGAAGGTTGAGCTTGTCCTTCAGGAAGGCTTCGGGGTTGGCCACGTTGAGGCGGTTCTGCTCTACCCTGTAGCCGGATTTCACCCGGCGCCGGCGGCGGAAGAAGCCCACAAGGCGGGGCTCCTTCTTGACGTGGCGCGCTTCCAGCGCGGTGAGGAAGATGCGGGTCAGCTCTCCCACCCGGGTGGCATGGCGGAAATAGTCCTGCATGAAGTGCTCCACCGCCCGGCGGCCGCCGAAATCGGTGTAGCCCATGCGGGCGGCCACCTCGACCTGCAGATCGAAGGTCAGCTGGTCCATGGCCCGGCCGGTGATCAGATGCAGGTGGCAGCGCACCGCCATCAGGAAGTTCTCGGCGGCGATGAAGCTGTCGTATTCCTCCTGGGTGAAGACCTTCAGGCGCACCAGCTCCGACAGGTCCTGCACCCCGTGCACGTACTTGTCGATCCAGAACAGCGTCTGCAGGTCGCGCAGGCCCCCCTTGCCCTCCTTGACGTTGGGCTCGACCATGTAGCGCTGCAGCCCGCCCTGCTTGCGCAGCCGCTCAGCGCGTTCCTCGAGCTTGGCCTCGATGAACTCGGCCTCGGTGCCGGCGAACAGCTCCTTGCGCAGCCGGGCGGAAAGCTCGTCGGCCAGCGGCCTGTGCCCGCCGAGGAAGCGGTGCTCCAGCAGGGCGGTGCGGATGGTGTAATCCTCGCGCCCCAGCCGCAGGCAGTCCTTCACGGTGCGGGTGGAATGGCCCACCTTCAGGTGCAGGTCCCAGAAGATGTAGAGCATGCTCTCGACCACGCTCTCGGCCCAGGCGGTGAGCTTGTAGGGGGTGAGAAACAGCAGATCGACATCCGAGAAGGGGGCCATTTCGGCCCGCCCGTAGCCCCCTACCGCCAGCAGTGCCAGGCGCTCGCCCTCGGTGGGGTTGCGCAGCGCGTGGATGTGGCGGGTGACCACGTCGAAGACTGTCAGCACGATGCAGTCGGTAAGCCAGGCATAGGCCGCCACGGCGGGGCGGGCATTCAGCGGCTGGGCCTCGAAGGCGGCGGCAATGGCCGCGCGCCCCTTGCGGTTGGCCTCCTGCAGCACCGAGACCGTGGCTTCGCGGATCGCCTTGTCATCCCCGGCTTCAGCCACGGCCGAATCGATCCGGGCCAGCACCGCGGCGCGGTCGAATATGTCTGACGCCGGACAGATCAGGCTGTCCGGCGCCTCGGCGTCGCGAAGGGGATCGGCCGGATCAGAAGCCGGTGCCGCCAAAGCTTCTCGGGGCTGGGTCAATCACTACCACCTGGTTGTCTTGGATCTGGGCCACGGCGAGGCCGCGTTCGTTGGTGCCGTCGGGCAGCAGGCGGAACACGCCGTTCACCCCGGCAAATCCGGCCGCCTGGGTCAGGGCGCGCCTGGTCAGGGCATCGGACTTGCCGGCCCGGACGAGGGCGCCGATGGCGGCGATGCCGTCATAGGCCAGCCCGGCGATCGGATGCGGCGGGGTGCCGTAGGCCTCTTCGTAGCGGGCCTTGAAGCGGTTGTTGAGGTCGGGGTCGGGCAGGGCGAACCAGCCGCCCTGAAGCCCCGGCAGGGTGAGCGCCGTGGCCGGGATGTCCCAGCGCTGCAGGCCGATGTACTGGATCGTCTCGGGGCCGAGCCCGTTTTCGGGCAGCAGCTGCGCCAGGAAGGGCAGGGCGCCGGAGGTGCCGGAGGTGAGGAACAGGGACTGCGCCCCGCTTTCCTGCGTGGCGGTGGCAATGTCGCGCACCGCGTTGATCACCCCCTCCTGGGTGACCTCGAACGAGGCCGTGCCCGCCAGCGTGCCCCCCGCGCGCCCGATCGCCGCAAGGATGGCGTCGCGGCCGACGGTCTCGGCCGGGTCCTCCCCGTAGACCACCATGAAGCTGCCCTTGCCCTGCGAGACGGCGTAGCTTGCCAGCCGGTTGGCGGTGTTCTGGAAGGTCGGGCCGAGCACGAAGACGTTGTTCCCGGCAATGGCGGTGTTGTTGGAGAAGGCCAGCACGTTGATCCCGCGCGCCGCCACCGCAACGCCGGCGGCGTTGGCGGCCTCGGCGAAGACGGGCCCGAGGATGATCCGCGCCCCGTCATTGACCGCCTGACGCGCCGCCTCGGCGGCCTGGTCCGCCTGGCCGGCGGTGTTGTAGACCCGCAGGTCGATGGTTGCCCCGTCGAGATCGGCCATGGCCAGCCGCGCCGCGTTCTCGAGGCTGCGGGCCAGAACCTCGTCGCCGGGGTTGGGAGAGCCGCCCGGCACCAGCAGGGCCACCGGAACCGGCCTGGAGGTGTTGATCGAGGGTCCGCCGGGGCCGGTGGAGGCACAGGCGGCCAGCAGAAGCCCCAGCGAAAGGAGCGCGAGGCGGGTGAATGACTTGCGCAGGGTGCCGAAAACGGAAAACATGATCTGATCCTCTCACGCCCTGACGGGCTCCGAACAGGTCGGACATTATGCAATACCCAGCGCTTAGTAAACGCCGCTCTCGGGGGCTTCCATGGTAAGCGCCCCCGAGCGGGAACTGCCGGCGGGGCTGTATTTCGTGGCCACTCCGATCGGGTCGGCGCGCGATATCACCCTGCGCGCGCTGGACATCCTCGCCAGCGCCGACGTGCTGGCCGCCGAAGATACCCGCACCCTTCGCCGGCTGATGGAGATCCACGGCATCGCGGCAGGAGGGCGACCGATGATCGCCTACCACGATCACAACGGCCCGGCCGTGCGCCCGCGGCTGTTGCAGATGGTGGAACAGGGCAGGTCGGTGGCCTATGCCTCCGAGGCCGGAACTCCGGCCATCGCCGACCCGGGGTTCGCCCTGGCGCGCGACGCCATCGCCGCCGGCCTGCCACTGAGCACGGCCCCCGGCCCCTCGGCAATCATCGCTGCCCTGACCATCGCCGGCCTGCCCACCGACCG
>WFPZ01000128.1 GCA_015487335.1 Paracoccaceae bacterium | reverse complement strand
GTGAGAAAGCCGCAGGGGGGATGCACAGGCTTGCCATCCGCCCTGTCCCTTCCGAAAACATGACCCAGATCAATGACCGTCCGTTTGCGCCGCGCTATGCGCCGGGGCGAACGTTCCAGCAGAAGGGCCATTCATGACACGTCTTGCATTCATCCTCTTCTTCATGGTCTCCGTCACCTTCATGGGGATCGGCGTTCTTGCCATGCTCCTGACGGGCAATGACACGCAGGAGGCGCTGCTGGTTGCGGCGGCAATCGGTTTCGTCCTGGCCTTTCCGGCCACCTGGCTCATCGCCAGGAAGCTGACCGATCTGCAGTAGCCGGCGCCGGCCCCCCTGACGTTGCGCCGCGAGCGCCCGCCTTTCCGGGCCTTGCGGCATCTTGTTGCCCCGCACCCGTTTGTAAATGGCTGCGTGTTCCGCCCTGCGCGCCTGCGGCGCCGGGAGTGCCGTGCCTGAAGGGCATTTCGCAACCTCCTGGCCGGGCTTTGCAATTTCACTTGTCCACCTGATTTCCGTAGAAATTTCAATAACCTGTCTTCGGAAAATCCCGTCCCATCCGCGGGCTTCCTTGCGGGACACACCTCCATTTGCAAACCTTGTCCTGTCGCAGGGGCCTTCGGGGGCGGGCGGCAGGCAAGGGCTCCGCGAGGCCGGAACGGGGGAAGGCTCGGGAAGGCGTCAGGCTGTGGGATCAGCCCGATGAAAAGGGGCCTTCAGGTCAGCTGATGCATTGCCGCGTCCATGCACCTGTGAGGGGGCAGATGCAATGGGCGGCGCCGAAGATCGACCACATGTTGTGGGGTGCTGCGCATCATACGCAATATCCCATGGGGGTGAGGGGCTTTCCCTTTGTCTGTCCGGGCCGGTCCCGGCGCGTCTTCCGCGGGCGGGCCGCATCTGGTGGCGCCGATGCATCAGAAACTCAGCATATTTGCATTCTTGCATTTCAGAACTTAACATAACGCGCATAAAACCATTACCAACAGGGAGATGACAGTGAGAAAATTTGCAATTCTTGCCGCTGCCGCGGGCCTTGCCGCCAGCACCATGGCCCCGGCCTTTGCCGCCGGTGTCAAGGACGGCCCGATGACCTTCTTGCGCAAGGGAGATCAGGAGATCATCGTGTTCGTCTACGAGGGCAAGCTCTACTGCCGGCGCACCTCCGACGACTACGAGATGTGCAACGGCATGACCGAACAGCCCGACGGCACCTGGAAGGGCAAGCGGATGAAACACCCCGACATGCCGGGCTTCATGCGTTTCAACGGCACCGTGACCTTTACCGAAGCGGGGCTGAACATCCGCGGCTGCGCCCTGGGCATTTGCGATGCCGAGGACTGGGTTCTCAAGAAGTGATTGCCATGGGCGGGGGCATGCCCCCGCCCCCGTGCCGGCGGGCAACCGCAGGCAGCGGAACGCATGAAAGTTCCGGCCATCTTCCTTTCCTTGTCAGGGGCACAATCCAGGCGTAGACAGGGAAAGAAAACCTTTTCGAGGCAGGAAACATGGCGCAAAGAGACGGGTATTCCCGCATTCAGATCGCATTGCACTGGGCTATCGTTGCCCTGGTACTCGTCGAATACGCCTCGGGCGAGCTGGTCGAGGAAGGCAGCCGCACCGGCGCGCTGGCGCTCATTCATGTCTGGCCGGGGCTGGCGATCATCGCGCTGATGCTGCTGCGGCTGGCCATTCGGCTGGTGCGCGGCGCTCCGCCGCCGCCCAGGTCCGAGCCCGAGCTGCTGCGCCGTTTCGCGGTCTGGATGCACTGGGCCTTCTACGTGCTGCTGATCGCCATTCCCGGCGGTGCCGCGCTGGACTGGTACTTCGGCCTCGGCTTCGGCCAGGTGATCCACGACGTGGGCGAGCCGGTCTTCTTCGCTCTGGTATGGATTCACATCGGCGCCGCCGCGGCGCACCATTTCATCTTCCGCACCAACGTGGTGCGTCGGATGGTGGTGCCCGAGCGGCAGGGGCAGGCCCACTGATTTCACGTTATCAGAGGGGTGCTCGTTTGTCTGGCAGCGCAAGTGCCTGCACCGGCGGAGAAGGCGGCAAAGTGCATGGCGTGCCGTTGCGAACCCTGCCTGAACTCATGCCCGGTTCAAAAGCGCCAGGGCATCCCGGGCGATCACCAGCTCTTCGCGTGCAGGCACGATCCAGGCCTCGACCTTTGATTCCTCCACATGCAGCCGCGCCCGGCCTTGCGCATTGGCCCTGCCGTCGGCGGCCAGGCCGAGCCACTCCAGCCCGGCCATGATGCGCCGGCGCACCGCGGCGTCGTTTTCGCCGATGCCGCCGGTAAAGGCCACTGCATCGAGCCCGCCCATGGCCATGATCATCGCGCCCGCGTGGTGCAGCGCCCAGTGGCAGAAATGTTCGATTGCGAAAACCGCGCGCGGGCTGTCCGAGGCGGCCAGTTCGCGCATGTCGGCGCTGCCGCCCAGCGCCAGCAGGCCGCTTTCGTGGTTGAGGATCTGCCCGGTGCGTGCCGCCCCGTGGCGGGCCACCATCCGCAGCACCGCGTTGCCGTCGATGCTGCCGGCACGGGTGCCCATGGTCAGCCCGTCCAGCGGCGAGTAGCCCATGGTGGTGGCCACCGAGCGCCCCTCGACAATGGCGCACAGGCTTGCTCCGTTGCCCAGGTGCATCGCCAGCAGCCGCCGCGGCAGAGGGCTGCGCGAGATCTCGGGCAACTGCTGCACCAGCCCGGCATAGGACAGGCCGTGGAAACCGTAGCGGCGGATGCCGGCGGCGTCTTCCCGATCGGGCAGGGGATAGCGGCGGGCCACCTCGGGGTTGGTGGCGTGAAAGGCGGTGTCGAAACTGGCAAACTGGGGCAGGTCCGGCGCCAGGCCGGCCAATGCCTCGATGGCGGCAAGATTGTTGGGATTGTGCAAGGGGGCCAGCGGAATGCAGGCGCGGATCTCCTCGAGAACCCCGGGCGTGATGCGGCGGGGGGCCGTCAGCCGGGTGCCGCCGTGCACCACCCGGTGGGCGGCGGCGGCAAGGACCGGAAGGGAAAGCCCCCGCGCCGCGAGTTCATCGAGGATCAGACCGAGCGCCCGGGCGTGATCCTTTACCCGGCGCTGCTGCGCTGCGCCGCCGGCTCCGACCTCGACCATGCCGCTGGCCAGTTCGGCCGGGCCGGCGTCGAACACGGCATATTTCACCGAGGACGAGCCGGCGTTGATGACCAGCACCGGCCCCCTGCCCGCCATTTCAGGCCCCTTTCTGCGGCCGCATGTCGGCGGCATCGATGCCGGCCACCTCCACAGGCTTCTTCATGGCGTCCCGGCGGAAGGGCTCTCCCAGTTCCTGGTTGATCATCGCCTCGATGAGGGTGGTCACGCCGAGGGTCATCTGCTCGTCGATCGCCCTGCGCAGGGCCTCGGTGAGCTCTTCCATGGTGCGCGCCACCACCCCCTTCAGCCCGCAGGCCTCGGCGATGCCTGCGTAGGAGACCTTCTCGTTCAGCTCGGTGCCGACGAAGTTGTCGTCATACCACAGGGTGGAGTTGCGCTTCTCGGCGCCCCACTGGTAGTTGCGGAACACCACCTGGGTGATGGCAGGCCACTCGGGGCGGCCGATGGCGGTTAGCTCCGTCACCGCAATGCCGAAGGCCCCGTCGCCGGAAAAGCCCACAACCGGGCGGTCCGGCCGGGCGATCTTGGCGCCGATGATCGCCGGCAGGCCATAGCCGCAGGGGCCGAACAGCCCCGGCGCGAGATACTGCCGCCCCTCCGGGAAGCTGGGATAGGCATTGCCGATGGCGCAGTTGTTGCCGATGTCGGAGGAGATGATCGCCTCTTCCGGCAGCGCCTGCATTATTGCCCGCCAGGCCATGCGCGGGCTCATCCAGCCGGGCCTGGCAGCCCGGGCGCGGGCATTCCAGGTGGTGCCCGGGTCGTCTTCCTCGTGGTCCATCGAGGAAAGCTCCTGCGCCCAGGCGCTTTTTTCCTGGGCGATGCGGCCAAGGCGGGCGCTGTCGGGGTCGCGCTCGGGCAGGCGCGCCAGCAGCCCCTCGGCCACCTTGCGGGCGTCGCCGACAACCCCGACCTCCACCGGCCTGGTCAGGCCGATGCGCTCGGGCCTGATTTCCACCTGGATGAGCCTGGCCTCCTTCGGCCAGTAGTCGAGGCCGTAGGCGGGCAGGGTGGAAAACGGGTTAAGCCGCGTGCCCAGCGCCAGCACCACGTCGGCCTCGGCGATCAGCCGCATCGCCGCCTTGGAGCCGTTGTAGCCCAGCGGCCCCACGTGCAGCGGGTGGGCGCCGGGGAAGGCGTCGTTGTGCTGGTAGCTGCAGCACACCGGCGCGCTCAGCCGTTCGGCCAAGGCCACGGTGGCCTCGATCGCGCCCGACAGCACCACGCCGGCGCCGTTGATGATCACCGGGGTCTTCGCCCCGGCCAGCAGGCTGGTCGCCCTGTCGAGGGCGCGGGGTTCGGGCTCGGGGGTGGGGCGGGCGATGTCCGGCGCCTGCGGCAGCTCGATGTCCACCACCCGGGTCCACATGTCGCGCGGGATGTTGATCTGGGCCGGGGCCGAGGCCCGCCATGCCGCCATGATCACCCGGTCGAGCACCTCGGCGATGCGTGCCGGGTCGCGCACCTCTTCCTGCCAGGCCACCATGTCGGCGAAGGCGCGCATCTGTTCCACCTCCTGGAAACCGCCCTGCCCGATGGTCCTGTTGGCCGCCTGGGGCGTGACCAGCAGAAGCGGCGTATGGTTCCAGTAGGCGGTCTTCACGGCGGTAACGAAATTGGTGATGCCGGGGCCGTTCTGGCCGATCATCATGCTCATCTTGCCGCTGGCGCGGGTGAAGCCGTCGGCCATGAACCCGCCCGAACCCTCGTGCGCGCAGTCCCAGAAGGTGATGCCGGCCTTGGGAAAGAGGTCGGAAATCGGCATGAAGGCCGAACCGATGATGCCGAAGGCATGTTCGATTCCGTGCATCTGCAGGGTTTTGACGAAGGCTTCCTCGGTGGTCATTTCCATTGTCGTTCACTCCCGCGCGAAAGGCTTTGTGGGCCGTGGCCGGCCTTGGCTGCAGACTACGCGGTTTGGGGGCTTCCGGATAGGGCCAGATCGGCCTGGCTTCTGCCGGGGATGACAGGGCGGGAAGGGCCTGCTACCAAGCGGCGGGCGAGTTGCAGACGAGGGCCGAGAGTGAACATCGAGGAAACCGAGCTGGAGGGCGTCCTGATCATCACCCCCGTGCGTCACGGAGATGCGCGAGGTTTCTTTTGTGAAAGTTACAATCGCGCACGTCTGGCAGAGCACGGGATAGATATCGAATTCGTGCAAGACAACCACTCCTTTTCGGTGGCCGCCGGCACTTTGCGCGGGCTGCATTTCCAGGCCCCGCCGCAGGCCCAGGACAAGCTGGTGCGCTGCGGGCGGGGGCGGCTGTTCGACGTGGCGGTGGAC
>WFPZ01000127.1 GCA_015487335.1 Paracoccaceae bacterium | reverse complement strand
GTTCTCGTTGTGGTTCTCGTTGCCATCCCCATGATCGTCACGATGATCTTCGTAATGATCATCGTCGTGATGATCATCGTCGTGATGATGATCATCGCCCTCATGGGACACGTCCCGGATATCCTCTTCGGTCTCCCGTTCGCCCTGACCGAACATCACCGGCTTCTCGCCGGCGCTTCCCTTCTTTCCAGCCATTACACTCTTCCTTCCCGTTCAATCGACGCCGGGCGCCGTCTCACTCGTCACTCCGGCAAAATTCAGCCATCACATCGGCAATATTCAGCCTTCAATCCGCCTTTTTCTGAACATAATTGGGCCCGCCGCAGCCGTAAAGAAGAGCGCGCGAGGGAGAAGAGGGCGCGAAGCCCGGCAATACACGTCCAGATTGTGCGGAGGCATTCCCGGGTTTCTCCCAGGGCAACATTGTGCGCAGTTATGGCCGGATTGATCGCATGGAACGTGACAATGAAAGGTTAATTCACCTGCGCTGCGACAGGATTATTCATTTCCAATTTTTCCCGCCCTCGAAAATGTCGGGATCAATTTCAGCAATTTCTCCGGATTGTTTACGTCATGTAAACAGACGCCCGTCAATCAGGGCACAAATATGGCACGATGATTCGCTCAAGGGGGCGTTTGCGCCGCCCTTTCCCGCTATTTCGCCCGCTGCTTCTCCTGCCGCGCCCAGCCGCCACGCCAGCGCCCGCGCAGCCTGGGGCAGATCAGCCACAGCTTCTCGCCCGGGGCATAGTCGCGCTCGCCGGGCACGCTGAACTCCTGGCCTTCGATGCGCACCCGCACCCGGCGCGGAGCCTCGTCGCGGCCCGCGGCCACCACCGGCAGCACCGCGGCTGCGGTGGTGGCGCCGGGATGCGCCCCGGCCAGGATCGAGCCGTGCCCCGGCCGCAGCTCCCACAGCTGGCCCACCTCGCCCTCGCCCGGCAGCGCCAGCCGCTCGCCGCCCACCCGGAACACCACCTGCCCGCCGCCGGCCTCGGCCACCGGCAGCTCCAGCCGGGCCGGGCCGTCGCGCATCGCGCCGATCCGCCCGCCGGCCACCGGCAGCTCGCGGTCGGCCAGCAGCCCCTTCTCGAACTGGCTGTGCGAAACATAGAGCACCGCCAGCCCGAACTCGTCGGCCGCACGGGTGATGTAGGGCAGCACCTCGCCGCGGCGCTCCGGATCCAGGCCCACCATCGGCTCGTCGAGAAACAGCACCCTGGGGCGCGAGGCCAGCGCCCGGGCCAGCGCCACGCGCCGTGCCTCGCCTCCCGACAGCGAGGCCGGCCTGCGCGCCAGCATGCCCTCCAGGTCAAGCGCCCGGATCACCTCGCGCAGCTCGCTTTCCGGGGTGGCGCGCCGGCGCGCCCCGTAGCGGATGTTGCGCTCCACGCTCATGTGGCGAAACAGCCGCCCGTCCTGAAACACGAATCCCACCTGGCGCTTCTCGGGCGGCAGATGCGTCCAGTCCTGCCTGCCAAAGCGCACATGGCCGCGCGCCGCCGGCTCCAGCCCCGCAAGCGCGCGCAGCAGCGTCGTCTTGCCCGAGCCGGAACTGCCCGAGATCACCGTGATCCCCCGCAGCGGTATCTCGGCCGCCCCCTGCAGGGTGAAGCCGGGCAGCTCCAGCCGCAGGTCGAACGAAAGCACCTCAGCCGCCGACATGCACCCCCCCGCGCCGGTTGAGCATGTAGACCACCACCAGGGTGACGAAGGAAAACGCCAGCAGCCCCGCCGAGAGCTGATGCGCGCGGGCGTAATCCAGCGTCTCGACCGCCGAATAGACCTCGATCGAGATCACCCGGGTCTGGCCGGGGATGTTGCCGCCCACCATCAGCACCACCCCGAACTCGCCCAGGGTGTGGGCGAATGTCAGCACCGCCGCCGTCAGCAGCCCGCGGCCCGAAAGCGGCAGCGCCACCGTGCGGAAGGCGTCCAGCCGCGAGGCCCCCAGCGTGGAGGCCGCCTCCATCACCCCCCGCCCCACCGACTGGAAGGCGGTCTGCAGCGGCTGCACCGCAAAGGGGAAGGAGTAGATCACCGAGGCGAAGACCAGCCCCGGGAAGCTGAAGGCCAGGGTCTCGCCGGTGATGGTGACGAAGGCGCGCCCCAGGGGCGAATCGGGGTTCATCAGCACCAGCAGGTAGAAGCCCAGCACCGTGGGCGGCATCACCAGCGGCAGCGCGGTGACCGCCTCGACGAAGGGGCGCAGCGGCGAGCGCGAGCGCGCCAGCCACCACGCCAGCGGCAGGGCGATGGCCAGCAGGATGACGGTGGTCAACCCCGCAAGCTTCAGCGACAGCCAGACCGGGCCCCAGGCATCCGTCATTCGTCCACCCCGTATCCTGCCGCCGCGATCAGCGCCCGCGCCGGCGGCGAGGAAAGGAACTCGTAGAAGGCCCGGGCCGCCGGATCATCGCCGGCGCGCGCCAGCAGCACCGCCACCTGGCGGATCGGGGCGTGCATCTCCTCGGGCACCTCCAGAACCTGATAGCCGCCGTCGAGCAGCGCGATCTGGGCGCGCGCCACCATCGCCGCCTGCACGTTGCCCGAGACCAGAAAGCTCAGCGCCTTCGAGACGTTCTCGCCGAAGACCACGTTGCGGCTCCACGCCTCAGCCCCGCGAATGGCGCCGAGCACCTCGCGCGCCGCCACCCCGTAGGGGGCGACGCCGGGATCGGCGATGGCGATGCGGCCGTCGAACCCGGCCAAGGCGGAGAGATCGGGCAGCGGCTCTCCGGCCACCGCCAGCGCCAGCCGCCCGTAGGCATAGGTGAAGCCGCGCAGCGCCTGCCCCGACGCCACAAGCCGCAAGGGGCGTTCGGCATCGGCGGCGAGGAACACGTCATAGGGCGCGCCGTTGACGATCTGGGCCTGCAGCACCCCGGTGGAGCCGTGCACCAGCGAGACCCGGTTGCCGGTCTCGGCGCGGAAGGCCTCGCCCAGCTGGCGCGCGGTGGTCAGGAAATTGGCGGCCACCGCCACCATCACCTCAGAGGCCACGGCCGGCGCACCGGCCCCGGCCATCAGGCCAAGGGCGCACAACAGGCCGGCGATATGGCGAACGAGCCGCTGCATTGCGCGACAATAGGCCGTGTGGGCGGCCTCATTGCAAGGGGCAATCGGCCGCAAGGGCCGCAGGCGCCCCCGTCGCGGCGCTTTCGCCTTCGCGCTCAGCCGCCCTCGCCCTGCCCGAGCCGGGCCAGCGCCCGCGCCGCGCGTTCGCGGGCGCGCGCCTCGCCCTCCTCGCGCACCGGGCCGAAGCCGCGGATCTCGCCGGCCGCGGCGAGGATCTCCCGGCAGGTGGCGGCGTTCTCCCTGCTCCAGTGCCGCGCCACCTCGTCCATCAGCCCGAGATACCACGCACGCAGTGCCGCCTCCTGACGGCGCCGGCCGCTCAGACGCAGCGGATCGGCCCGGCTGCCGCGCAGGTGACGCATTTTCGCAAGCACCACCATCGCCCGCCGCAGCCACGGCCCGAAGGCCCGCTTGCGCGGCCGGCCCCGGCTGTCGCGCCTGCCCGGCAGGAAGGGCGGCGCCATGTGATAGCGGATGGTGAAGGGGCCCTCGAACTGCGCCTTCAGCCGCTCCTCGAAGCCGGTTTCGGTGAACAGCCGGGCGACCTCGTATTCATCCTTCACCGCCATCAGCCGAAACAGCCCGCGCGCGGCCTCGGCCACCGCCTCGGGCCCGGCCTCGGCCGGCAGGGCGGCACGGAAAGCCTCGAGATGGCGGCGGAACTCGTCCGCAAGGGCGGCGTTCTGATACTGCTCCAGATGGGCGGCGTAGCGCCCGATCAGGGCCTCGGGGCTGTCGTCGCGGGGGTCCTCGCCGCCAAGCACTGGCGCCAGCAGCTCGGGCCGGGCGGCGAGGATGCGCCCGAAATCGAAGGCGCGCAGGTTGCGCTCCACCGCCGCGCCGTTGAGCACGATCGCCTCCTTCAGCGCATCCTCGCCCAGCGGCACCAGCCCCGCCTGCCAGGCCATCCCCAGCATCAGGACATTGGCGTGGATGGCATCGCCCAGCAGCTTCTCGGCCGCCTCGCCCGCATCGGCCGCGGCCAGCAGACCCTCGCCCAGCGCCTCGCGCAGCGCCGCCTCGCGCTCGGTGGCGCGCAGATCGGCATCGCGGTCGAGCACCAGATCGCCGGTGGGGATCTCGGCGAGGTTGAGCACCATCCGCGTGCCCGGCCGGTAATGCACCGAGGCCGCCGGCGAGGAGGCGACCACCAGATCGCAGCCGATCACCGCATCGGCCGCGCCGCGCTCGATGCGCACCTGGTTGACGTCGCCGGGCCGGGCGGCCAGCCGCACGTGGCTGAGCACGGTGCCGAACTTCTGCGCGAAGCCGGTGAAATCGAGCACGCTGGCGCCCCTGCCCTCCAGATGGGCGGCCATGGTGATCAGCGCGCCCACCGTCACCACCCCGGTGCCCCCCACCCCGGTGACCAGCAGGTTGTGGGGCCGCTCGAGCGAGGCGATCTCGGGGCGCTCCAGCTTCGCGGCCAGGGCCGCGGCGTCGATGTCGCAGGCCGCGCCACGGCGCAGCCGGCCGCCTTCGACGGTGACGAAGCTGGGGCAGAAGCCGTCGAGGCAGGTGAAATCCTTGTTGCAGCTGGAAAGGTTCACCCGCCGCTTGCGGCCCAGGGGGGTGTCCACCGGCTCGACGCTCAGGCAGTTGCTCTGCACCGAGCAGTCCCCGCAGCCCTCGCAGACCTCCTGGTTGATGACGGCGAAGCGCGGTGGATCCTCCAGCGTGCCGCGCTTGCGGCGGCGGCGCTTTTCGGCCGCGCAGGGCTGGGCGTAGATCAGCACGCTCACCCCCGGAATCTCGCGCAGCTCGCGCTGCAGCTCGTCCAGCCGCGCGCGGTGGTGAAAGGTGGTTTCCGGCGGAAAGTCGCGGGGCGCGAACCGCTCCGGCTCGTCCGAGACCACGGCGATGCGCTTCACCCCCTCGGCGCGGCAGCTGTGGGCGATGCCGGCCACCGAGACCGGCCCGTCCACCGGCTGGCCGCCGGTCATGGCCACGGCCTCGTTGTAGAGAATCTTGTAGGTGATGTTGGTGCCCGCCGCCACCGCCTGGCGGATCGCCAGCACCCCCGAATGGTACCAGGTGCCCTCGCCGAGGTTCTGGAACCGGTGCTTGCCGCCATTGTAAAGCGAGGCGGCAACCCAGGGCACGCCCTCGCCGCCCATCTGGGCATAGCCGTCGGTGTTGCGGTTCATCCAGCTGGCCATCACGTGGCAGCCGATGCCCGAGCCGGCGCGGCTGCCCTCGGGCACCCGGGTGGAGGTGCTGTGCGGACAGCCCGAACAGAAATAGGGCCGGCGCAGCGCCCCGGGCACCGAGACCTCGAGCGCCGGCGCGGCAGCCAGCCGGGCGGCGCGCGCGGGCAGATCGAGGGCGGGGAAGAAGCGGTGCAGACGGGCCGCCACCAGCGGCGCCAGCTTCAGCGGCGTCAGCTCTCCGGTCCAGGGCACCAGCGGATCGCCCTTCTCGTCGTGCTTGCCGACCATCCGCTCGGGCTTGTGGCCGGGCCAGTCGTAGAAATATTCCTTGAACTGGCTTTCGATGATGCCGCGTTTTTCCTCGATCACCATCACCTCGCGCTTGCCCTGCACGAAGGCCAGCGCGTCGCGCCGGGCCAGCGGCCAGACCATGCCCACCTTGTAGATGTCGATCCCCAGCTCCCGGCAGCGGCTCTCGTCGAGGCCCAGCAGGCGCAGCGCCTCCATCAGGTCCAGGTGGCCCTTGCCGGTGGTGACGAAGCCGAAGGGGGCATCGTGGATGCCGTAGAGCGCACGGTCAATCGGGTTGGCCTCCACGAAGGCCTCGACAGCGGCAAGCTTGGCGGCCATGCGAAGCTCGATCTCGGGGCTGGGCAGGTCGGCGCGGCGCACGTGCAGCCCGCCGGGCGGCGGGGTGAAGGCGGGCAGGACGAAGCGGCGGTCGGGGGGCAGCTGCACCGAGCGGGCCGATTCCACCGTCTCGGAGATCGCCTTGAAGCCCACCCAGGTGCCCGAAAACCGTGACAGGGCAAAGCCGTATTCGCCGAAGCCGAGATACTCCTCCACCGAGGCGGGGTTGAGCACCGGCATGAACCAGGCCATGAAGGCCACGTCGGACTGATGCGGCATCGACGACGACACGCAGCCGTGGTCATCGCCGGCCACCACCAGCACGCCCCCCTTCGGCGCCGATCCGTAGGCGTTGCCGTGGCGCAGGGCATCGCCCGAGCGGTCCACCCCCGGCCCCTTGCCGTACCACATGGAGAACACCCCCTCGACGGAACACTCCGGCTCCAGCACCGCCTGCTGGGCGCCCAGCACCGCGGTGGCGCCGAGGTCTTCGTTCACCGCCGGCATGAAGGTGATCCGCTCCTTCTTCAGCCGCGCCGAGGCGGCCCAGAGCTCGCGGTCGAGCGCCCCCAGCGGCGAGCCGCGGTAGCCCGAGACGAAACCGGCGGTGCGCAGCCCCGCCAGCCGGTCGCGCCGGGCCTGGTCGAGCATCACCCGAACCAGCGCCTGGGTGCCGGTCAGATGCACCCTCCCGCGGTTCATCTCGTAGCGGTCATCCAGCCGGTATCGGGCAAAGCCCGTGTCGTGTTTCGTCATGGGGGCCATCCGTCGCGCATGAGTGGCAGATGGCGCCAGCATAGCGCGGCGGCCTGAAAAGGGATTTCAGATTTTCCTTGCAAACCCTGATTTTTGGCATGAAGTTCCGGAAATAGCGAATGAAACGACATGAGATATTCAATTCATGCAGCTTGATGAAAGAGACCGCCTGATCCTTACGGCCCTGCAGCGCGATTGCCGCCTTTCGCATGCGGAACTGGCACACAGGGCGGGGATGTCGGTTTCATCGTGCTGGCGGCGGGTGCGGGCGCTGGAAGAGGCCGGCGCGATCTCGCGCTATGGCGCGGTGGTGGAGCCGGCCCGGGTGGGCCTGCGCTTTCATGCGGTGGTGCATGTGCAGCTGACCCGCCACGACCCCGACCAGCAGAAGGGTTTCATCGCCGCCATCCGCGCCCGCCCGGAGGTGCAGGAATGTTTCGCCACCACCGGCCAGCCGGACTATCACATGCGCGTCCTGTGCCGTGACCTGGAGGCCTACAACCGCTTTCTGGAAGATTTCCTGTTCCGCCAGCCGGGGGTTCAGAGCGTCCAGACCCATGTGGTGCTGCGCGAGATCAAGAGCGGGGGGATCGTCACCCCGGCCTGAGCCCGCGCCGCGCCCCCCGGCCTGTCAGCCGCCTTGCGGCCCGGCGGGACGTTCCAGCGCCGGCCAGTCGGTGGCCGGTGCGGGGGGGACCAGTTCGCGCCGGGCGAGGGGGAGGTGGCTCAGCTGGCGCAGCCCCATGCGCAGCTGGGCGCCGATCCGGCGCAGGCGGAAGGCCAGCCGCCGGCCCGGCCCGAAGCCCTCGCGCAGGTCGGGCTTTTGCTGCACGTCGATGGTGGATTTCACCGGGATGGGCGGAGCCATGCCGTAGCGCGCGCACTGGTCGATCTGGATGGCCAGCGCCGGCACCGCCTGAAACGAGCGCATCCGCCAGGCGCTGCAGATCGCCGCATCGGCCAGGGCGGCGGCGCGGGCGGTGCGCGCCAGCAGGATCCGCGCGCCCGAGGGCCACAGCACATAGGCCGCGGCCCCGGTGCGGTCGAGGTAGAGCCGGCGCAGGGGCAGGCCCTCGACCGGGCGGCCGAGCAGCTTGCGCCGGCCGCGGGTCTCCAGCGTGAGGTGGTCCATGTCCGAGCGCCCCTCGACGGCCGCCAGCAGCCGGCCCGCGCCGCGCGCCAGCAGCGCGTCATCCTCCAGGATCAGGCAGGGCACGCCCGTCTCCGCCACCCGCGCCCAGGCCCGGCGATGGCTTTCGAGCACCGCCTTTTCGGTGTCGCGCAGCGGCCTTTCCCAGGTGTTCCAGTAAGGGTCACCGGCCGGGCGCGAGAGGCTGGCCGGGGTGGTCGCCTCGATCCGCTGCCAGGCGATGCCCAGCTGCGCCAGCTGGGCCTCCTGCACCGCCAGCCGCGCGCTCTGGCCTGCGAGATTGAGCACCAGTGCGCGCATCCGCTAGAGTCGCCCACTGAAGAGATCGAGATAGCGCTGCACGATCACGTCCTTGCTGAACTGCGCGGCAAGCTTCTCGCGACCCGCCCGCACCAGCGAGGCCGCAAGCGCGCCATCGGCCCGGATGCGGGCCAGCGCCTCGGACATGGCCCCGGCGTCGTCGATATCGACCATCAGCGCATCACGCCCGTCCTCGACGAACCACATCGGCCCCTCCGAGCGGGTGGTGACCACCGGCACGCCCGCCCGCCAGCTTTCGAGAATCACGTTGCCCAGGGGCTCATGGCGCGAGGCCATCACGTAGGCGTCCCCCGCGGCCACGTAATGCATCGGCTCGTCCACCCAGCCGGTAAAGCGCACCCGCCCGGCGATGCCGAGCTCGCGCGCCAGCGCCTCGAGCTCGGCGCGCTTCTCGCCCTCGCCCACCAGCCAGGCCCAGGCCCCGGGCAGGCGCGCCACCGCGCGCAGCAGCGTGTCAAACCCCTTGCGATGCACGAACCGGCCCGAGCCCACCACCACGAAGGCGTCCTCGGGGGTGTCGAGGGCGGCGCGCGAAACCGACGCCGGCTCCACCTCGCGGGGAAAGTTGGTGATCACGTGAACCGGCCTGTCCCAGCCCAGCGCGCGGCAGCGCTCGGCGATGCCGGGGGTGTTGACGACGAGGCAGTCGTTGTGGCGGTAGTGTTTCAGGCTCTTGGGATAGTCGCCCAGCCGGGTCATCTTCAGGGCCGGGCCGGCGGCCGGCACCAGCTGGCTGGCGCGGTTCATCCAGGCCACGATCGCCTGCGGCTGCCAGCGGTCGATCATGCGGTGAACCCGGCGGCGGGTGATGTATTTCGAGACCGAGAGATTGCGGTAATGGTCCTCGATGATCGGCCCCAGCGGCGCGATCTCGGGGCGCCATGTGCGGCCCGGGCGGATCACGAAGCGCTGCTCCACCCCGCACCCGGCCAGCGCCCGGGCGAGATTGACGAAGAAGCGCTCGGCCCCGCCCTCCTTGCCGAAATGGATGTGCAGGACCTTCACGCCCCTTTCCCCGTGAGTCTTCGCCTGAGGTTGTGCCAGGCGAGCTTCAGCCGGTAGGCCAGCTGATAGCGCAGCCCGTGCAGCGCCTGCGCGAACCTGCCGCGCGCGGGCGAGACCGGCGCATCGCGGCGCCGCGACGTGCCCACGGTGCCGGTGGCGGCCTCCTGCTCGCCCACCCGGATCGGCTGCGGCGAGACCAGCGCCACCCGCAGCCCCGTCTCCCAGAAGAACTTCTGATCCTCGTCCACCGGGCGCACGACGGGCAGGGCATTTTCAAGCAGCCTTTGCGCCGCCTCGCGGGTGATGCCGTAGCCCAGCAGGCAGGTGGGCACCCGGACGGGAAAGCCGATGGTCAGCCCCTCCCCGAGCGGGCGCGGAGACAGGAGCCTCACCTCCGGGTCGAGGGAAAAGAGCTTCACCATGTCCCAGCCCTCGTCGGCCGAGAGCGCCTCCAGCACCCCGGGCAGGCTGTCGTCGGCGGCGAAATCGTCCTCGAAGACGAACCCCCCTTTCGCCGTGCCCGCGGCGATCTTCTCCCAGGCGCGGATGTGGCTGAGATAGCAGCCGATCTCGGGGCGCACGAGAGGGT
>WFPZ01000126.1 GCA_015487335.1 Paracoccaceae bacterium | reverse complement strand
GCCTTGCTGGCGGTGCGGGCGGGTGGGCCGAGGATGGTGCGGGCGATGCCCGAGACATAGGCGTAGCGGGCGAAGATCTTCTCGAAATCCGCATACATCGCCTTTTCCGGCTTGCCGGAGTTGATCACCGCGTTGATCTCGGCCACCAGCCTGTCGATCAGGGCGCGCGCCTCTTCGGTGGTGAGCGCCAGCACCGGCCCCGGCGCGGCCATGACAAGACCGGATGCCGACAGGCCGGCCAGCACCTGGCGGCGGCGGAAATCACTCGGAAAGGATTTCATCATAAAGCCCTTCATAGATATCGTCCTGCGCCTTCACCTCCACGCCCAGCTGGAAGCGGCGGCTTTCGAGATACAGCAGGCGAGACTGCGCGTAGCTGTCGGCGCTTTCATACAAAATGGAGTCGATGGTGGTTCCGAATCGATAGCGGTCCCCCAGGCGCGACATGACGGCAGCCACCGGCAGGAAGTATTTCTGCGGCGCGGGCACGTAACGATTGAGCGGGTTGATCGCCATGTCCACGATCTTGCCCACCGCATCGCGGGTGGTGGAGGGGCCCAGAAGCGGCAGCTCAACATAGGCGCCCTCGCCGAAGCCCCAGACATAGAGCGTCTCGCCGAAATCGGTCTCGCGCGGGTCAAGCCCCACTTCCGAGGCCGGATCCAGAAGTCCGCCCAGGCCCACCGTGGTATTGAGCACGAAACGGGCGGTGTTGCGAAGCGCATCGCCCAGCTGGAGCTGCAGGATGTCGTTGAGCACGGTGCCCGGCAGGGAAAGGTTGGAGGCGAAATTGCCCACCGCGATGCGCAGCTCTTCAGGGGTGTTCTTGCCATAGCCGAGCGCCACCGGCCGCACCACCGCCCGGTCGAGACGCTTGTTGATCTCGTGCATCTGGCGGTTCTGCGCCTCGTTGGGGTCGTATATCTCTCCCGCGAGTTCCGGACGCGCGCAGGCCGACAGCGCCACGACAATCGCCAGAAGCGCCGTCACGCGCCAATACCGCAATCCGGGCCGTTTCAAGATCATCCTCTTCTCCGACCGACTGTCCCGATCTCGAATAATCTTCGCGGGCGGAAATGTCACCATTGCGAAAGGATCGGTGGAAGAATGTGGCCAATTGGCGATAATCTCCGGCCTGGGTGGGCGGTTTTCCGGCCGCTGCGGAGGCGATCTTCCAATTGGCGGTTTTCACCGGGCGCCTTCCCCGCTAGCGTCGAAGAGAAACCTTCCGCGGAAAGGCACGACATGACAGGAAAGATCGAAGCAAGGCTCGCCGCGCTCGGCGTCACCCTGCCCGACGCCCCGGCCCCGGCGGCCAATTACGTCCCCTTCGTCCGGTCTGGCGATCTGCTCTTCGTCTCGGGGCAGATCTCCGCCGGCCCGGACGGGCTGATCACCGGCAGGCTGGGCGAGACGCTGAGCGTGGAACAGGGCGCCGAAGCTGCGAGAAGCTGCGCCATCAGCCTGCTGGCGCAGGTCAAGGCGGCCTGCGACGGCGATCTCGACCGGCTCGAGCAGGTGGTGAAACTGACCGGCTTCGTCAATTCCACCGCCGACTTCACCGATCAGCCCAAGGTCGTGAACGGCGCCTCGGATTTTCTCGTCGAGGTGCTCGGCGAGGCCGGAAAGCATTCACGCTCGGCAGTCAGCGCCGCCTCCCTGCCGCTCGGGGTGGCGGTGGAAATCGAGGGGATCTTCCGCATCAGATGAGCGCCCTTCACCCGGATTTCCTGCGCCTGCCCATTGCGCATCGCGCCCTTCATGACGTGACGGCCGGACGGCCGGAAAATTCGCTCGTCGCCATGACGGCCGCGATCGGGCGGGGCTATGGAATCGAGATCGACATCCAGCCCTCGGCCGATGGCCGGGCAATGGTGTTTCACGATTACGATCTGGGGCGCCTGACCGGCGAAAGCGGGCCGATCCGCAGCCGCAGCGCGGCAGAACTATCAGGCCTCGTGCTGAAAGGCGGGACGGAGGGAATCCCGACGCTGGAAAAGGCGCTGGCCCATGTGGCCGGTCGGGTGCCGCTTCTTATAGAGATCAAGGATCAGGACGGAGCGCTGGGGCCGGATGTCGGAGTTCTGGAACGCGACATTGCCGCCTGCCTGGCCGGCTATGGCGGCCCGGTGGCGGTGATGTCCTTCAACCCCCACGCGGTAATGGCCATGGCAGAACTGGCCCCCGACGTGCCCCGCGGCCTGATCACCTGCGACTTTTCCCGCAAGAACTGGCCGCTGGTGCCCCGGGCGCGGCTGGACGAATTGCGCGGCATCCCCGATTACGAACGCAGCGGAGCCTGCTTCATCTCGCACCAGGTGGAAGGGCTGGGCAACCCACGTATCGCCGAACTGAAGGCCCAGGGCGCAAAGGTGCTGTGCTGGACGGTGAAGAACGCACGGCAGGAAATGCAGGCCCGGGCCGTTGCCGGAAACATCACCTTCGAGGGCTACGCGCCGCTCATCCCGGCGGCCTGACCGGACCGGCCGGTCAATTGCAAGCCAACCAAGCACGGAACGGCAAGGGGCCATGAACGAGGGCAACGTGCAAGTCGATGTGCTGGGGGGCGTGGCCGAGGTGGAGGTCACGGCCTGGGATGCCTGCGCCTGCCCCGAGGCGGCGGATGGCGGCCGGCCGCGAGATCCGTTCACCACACACCGGTTTCTGACGGCGCTGGAACGTTCCGGCTCGGTGGGGCCGGGCACCGGCTGGTCGCCCCGGCCGCTGGTCGTCCGCATCGATGGCGAGGTAGTGGCGGTGGCGCCGCTCTACCTCAAGAGCCACAGCCGGGGAGAATACATCTTCGATCACTCCTGGGCCCACGCCTATGAGCGCGCCGGTGGGCGCTACTACCCGAAACTGCAGATCGCGGTGCCCTTTACCCCGGCCACGGGGCGGCGCTTTCTGGTGCGGCCGGGCTTCGAGGCCATCGGGCGGGCCGCGCTCGTTCAGGCGGCGGTGCGGCTGGCTGCCGACAACCGGCTGTCTTCGCTGCATGTCACCTTCTGCACCGAGGAAGAGGCCGCGGCCGGCGAGGCCATGGGGCTGATGCGCCGCACCGGGCAGCAGTTTCACTGGGAAAACGCCGGCTACGGCAGCTTTGACGAGTTCCTCGCGCAGTTCTCTTCGCGCAAGCGCAAGAACACCCGCAAGGAGCGCGCCGCGGCCAATGCCTTCGGCGGAAGGATCAGGCTCCTTGCCGGCGACGATCTGCGCCCCGAACACTGGGATGC
>WFPZ01000125.1 GCA_015487335.1 Paracoccaceae bacterium | reverse complement strand
GGCACATCCCGGCGGCGGGGCGGGGTTCTCGGCGCCGGGGCCCGACATGCGCTATGCGCTCGAGGTGGATTTCCTCGACGCGGTGCGCGGCGGGCGAAAGCGCATCACCCTGCCCACCGGCGAGGTGCTCGACGTCACCCTGCCCGAGGGCACGGCCGACGGCCAGACGATCCGGCTGCGCGGCAAGGGCGGCGAGGGCATCGGCGGCGGGCCGCGGGGGGATGCCTATGTGACGATCTCGGTGCGCCCGCATCCGCTGTTCCGCCGCGAGGGCGACGACATCGTGATCACCCTGCCGATCACCATTGACGAAGCGGTGCTGGGCGCCAAGGTGAAGACCCCCACCATCTCGGGGCCGGTCAACCTGACCATCCCCAAGGGGGCGAGTTCGGGGCAGGTGCTGCGGCTGCGCGGGCGCGGCGTCAGGCGGCGCGGCCAGAAGAAGCCGGGCGACCAGCGGGTGGAGCTGCGCATCGTCATGCCCGACCGGATCGATGACGAGCTGGCCGATTTCATGCGCGAATGGCGCAAGACACATGGCTACGACCCACGCAAGGGGATGCGGACATGACCAGATTCTTCTCCGAGGCGGAAGTGATGACCACCGTGGTGCGGCTCAGCCGCGACCGGTTGCGCGCCTGTGTCGAGGCGGGGCTGGTCGCCCCGGCCGTCTCCGAGACCGGCCCCGCCTTCAGCCCCGCCGACGTGGCCCGGCTGGAGCTGATCTGCGACCTGTGCGACGAGTTCGGGCTGGAAGAGGACGCCCTGGCGATCGTGCTGTCGCTGATCGACCAGCTGCACGGGCTGCGTGCCGAGCTGCGCGCCCTGGCCCGTGCCGTCGAGGCCCAGCCGGCCGAGGTGCGCGAGCGCATCCTCGAGGCGGTGCTGAGCTTTCATCGCGGCAAAGGGCGGTAGGCCTGCCCGGCCGGAAGGGGGCCTGCGCCGAATGCCGCGGGCCGTCCTCTGCGGCCCTTTCGCGGGGGCGGATGGCTTCCTGCATGGGGCGGGCAAGTGACGGGGGAGGGCCGCGGACGGCGGCCGACAGGCGGCGGAAGGGGCAGGGCGGACAGGCCCTCCTTCGGCATCCGGCCAGGCGCGTTTCTTGCCGGAGCGGACGAAGACAGACCGGAAGATCAATTGTAACCATTTGAAATATAACCATAACTCCCCGACCTTGGAAAAGTTCCGGGCCGGGGAGGGGCTTTCCGTTACATTTCGTTACAATTTTTCACGCTCTCGGAAGGAACGGGTTTGGTATCTCATGGACATGAACGCGGGAACAGACAAGCCGGAAGCGCATCTTCTGGTCGTTGATGACGATCGTGAAATTCGCGTCCTGCTGAAACGGTTTCTTGGACGACAGGGGTTCCGTGTCTCGACGGCAGCGGACGGGGACGAGATGCAGCGGATGATGGCCGACTGGAAAATCGATCTGGTCATACTCGACCTGATGCTGCCCGGCCGCGACGGGCTGACGATCTGCCGCGAGCTGCGCCGCACCTCTCTGGTGCCGGTGGTGATGCTGACGGTGATGGGCGAGGAACATGACCGCATCAAGGGCTTCTCCGGCGGGGCCGACGACTATATCGCCAAGCCCTTCAACCCCCACGAGCTTCTGGCCCGCATCAGGGCGGTGCTGCGCCGCACCCGCATGGTGCCGCCCAGCGCGAAGGCCGCCGGCGGGCGGCGCGTCCTGCTGTTCGACAACTGGCGCCTCGACGTGGGGATGCGCCGGCTGACTTCGTCCGACGGCACGCTCGTCGATCTTTCCACGGCCGAGTTCGACCTTCTGCTGGCCTTTGCCGAGCATCCCCAGAGGGTGCTGTCGCGCGACCAGCTGCTCGATCTGGCGCGCGGCAAGGTGGAGATTCCGTTCGACCGAAAGATCGACATGCAGGTCAGCCGCCTGCGCCACAAGATAGAGGAGAATCCCAAGCAGCCCACCCTGATCCAGACGGTGCGGGGCGGCGGATACATTTTCACGGCGACGGTGAGGCACGATGAAAAACCTGCTGCCTGACACGATCGCCGTGCGCGCCATGCTGCTGCTGGTGGTCGGCCTTGCCGTCAGCCACCTGCTGAGCAACATCTTCTATGCAACCGACCGCGAAAAGGCGCTGCTCGGCGCGGGCGGGGAACATGCCGTGCAATGGGCGGCGATGGTCGGCAATTTTGCCGAATCGATTCCTCCGGAACAGCTGGCCGAAGCGGCGCGCAACGCCAGCCCCGACCATCGGCTGCTGACGGTTACCGACTATCCGGTCATCAGCCGGGACAATGTCTCCGACTGGCGGGAGATGTCGCTGCACCGCGAGCTGTCCAAGCATCTGGCGGTCGATCGCCTGAAGGACTTCCGCATTGCCTACGCCACGAACACGGACAATTCCGCGGCGGCGAGATACTGGCGCGAGATCGTGCAGGAAGCGGGGCAGGATCTGCCGGACGAGATGATTGTCATCTCGATGCGCCTGTCCGACGGCAACTGGCTGAACATGGCCACCCTTCTGGAGCCGCCGTCGATGTTCTTTTCGGCGCGGCTGGGCTGGTCGATGGCGGTGATGCTGGTCGCGGTGGTGCTGATCTCGGCCCTGATCGTCAGCAAGATGACCGAACCGCTCACCCGGCTGTCGCGCGCCGCCGAGAAGCTCGGCACCGACGTGCAGGCCCCGGCCATCCCCGAGAGCGGCCCCGAGGAGGTGCGCCGCACCGCCCGCGCCTTCAACCGCATGCAGAGGCGCATTCGCCGCTTCGTCGACGACCGCACCCAGATGCTGGGGGCCATCGCCCATGACCTGGGCACCCCGATCACCCGGCTGCGGCTGCGCGCCGAATTCGTGGAGGACGACGAGCTGCGAGACAAGATGCTGCGCGATCTCGACGACATGGAGCAGATGGTGGCCTCCACCCTGTCCTTCATTCGCGAGGATGCGGCCTCGGAACCCAAGGAGACGGTGGATCTGGGCTCGTTGCTGGCGCGGGTGTGCGATGACATCAGGGATACCGGCGCCAGCGTCGAGCTTGTCGAGATTCCGCGCTGGGTGCTGCTGGAGTGCCGCCCCGTTGCCCTGCGCCGGGCGCTGGGCAACCTGATCGGGAACGCGGTGAAATACGGCGGCACGGCCCGGGTCTCGCTGGAGATGGAGCCCGAGCGGGTTGTCATCTTCATCGATGACGACGGGCCGGGCATTCCCGAGGATCTTCAGGAAGACGTGTTCCAGCCCTTCCGGCGGCTTGAGGATTCTCGCAACCGCGAGACCGGCGGCACCGGCCTGGGCCTGGCCGTGGCGCGCACCATCGTGCGGGCCCATGGCGGCGATATCCGCCTGCGCAACCGCTCCGGTGGCGGGTTGCGGGTGGAGGTGGCCCTGCCAAGGGCACCCGGCTCCGCCAGCATGGGCCATGATTCCGCCCCGGCCGCGGCTTGCAATACGCCCGCTCCGGCCGCGCCCGGAGCGGATGCGCAGCGCGCTCCGCTCTTCGGCGGTGGTTTCTTCGGGGCAGATCGAAACTCACCCATTCATGGCGGGAATGAGCCCCGCCCGACATCAGGGAGGACTACGGAATGGAAAACGCTCTAGGCCTGTCAGGAGGGCAGGCGACGCTGATTGCGATAACGATCGGCTTCACCGTCCTGGGCCTGGCCGGCCTCGCGGCCGCCATGTTCATGGAAAGGCGGTGGAAGGTCAGCTACAGCTTCGAGTTCCTGTTCATCATCGTGATGCTCGTTCTCGTCTACTATGCCGACTGGAACAGCAAGACGACCTACAAGGCCTATCAGGCCGAGCTTCGCGACTGGGAAGAGGTCGCGGGCACGCCTCTGGCCGGCGAAGTCGACAGGGGGGCGTTCGATCGTGTCCTCAATGTTGCGGCCTTCCAGTGGGGCTTCGCCTTCATCACCCAGGACAAGGAGCTGAGCCGCAACGCGGCGATCGTGAAGCCCGGCGAGAAGGTCCTGTTCCGGATCATGAGCAACGACGTGATCCACGGCTTCAACATCCCCGTGGCCAATATCGTGGCCGAGATCGACCCCGGCGACGTGCGCGAACTGTGGATCAGGGCGCCTGACACGCCGGGCAAGTACCTGATCCAGTGCGTCAACTACTGCGGCGTCGGCCATGCCCAGATGAAGGCCTGGCTGGTGGTGCAGGGGGCCGACGAAGAGAACGAAGAAACATCGCAGCTTGATAGGGGGGAGGTGATCTCCAATGGCTGACAAGGCGCTTGACCAGAAGAGACTGGGGAACCTGCCCCACTGGAACCCGGAGGACCTCATCGGCAAGATGACGCTGAAGTCGCTCCTGTTTTCGGACGACTACCGGCACATCGCCGTCAAGGGGATCCTCACTTCGCTGGTGATGCTGGCGCTGGGCGGGATCATGGCGATCCTGTTCCGCACCGAGCTTGCCGTGCCGGACGTGCAGATCCTCGGGGCGCGGGTCTACATGACCTTGATGACCCTGCACGGGATGATCATGGTGTTCGGCTTCCTGATCCCGCTGATCGTCTCGGTGTGCTATTTCTTCATGCCGAAGGTTCTTGGCCATGAGCGCCTGATCTGGGCGAAGGCGGCGCAGTTGAGCTACTGGCTGCTGATCCTGGCGGCGGTTCTGCTGGTCATCGGCCGGCCCGATTTCACCTGGACGGCCTATCCGCCGATGTCCCTGCGCACCGGCAATCCGCTGCTGTGGACGGGCTATCTGGCGATCTTCCTGGTGGCGGTGTCGGAATTCCTGGCCGGGGCGGTGCTGCTGCGCAACGCGCTGGAGGCCAGGGGCGGGCTGAGCGGCGCGCCGCTCATCGCCTGGGCTGCGGGGACCGTCGGCACCCTTTTCATGGTCTCGACCATACCGCTGGCCTTCATCGGGCTGGGGCTGCTGACCGACTACCTGGAAATGACGGCCTATTTCGACCCCGCGCGCGGCGGAAGCGTGAAGTTCTTCCTCTACGTGTTCTGGTCCTACGGCCATCCGGCGGTCTATCTGCCCTTCGTGCCGGCGATCGCGGTGCTCTACACCCTGATGCCGCGCTTCCTCGGCCATCCGATGTGGAGCTACTGGTCCGGCGTGGCGGCGTTCATCCTGCTGATGCTGGGGGCGATCCCGATCGGCCCGCACCATTTCCAGCCGCTTTACACGGTGTCGGGGTGGTATGAGCGCATGGTTCAGATCCTGACGCTGCTGGTGTTCATTCCCAGCGTGCTGCACGTGTTCAACTGGATCGCGACCCTGTTCATGGAGCGCATCCCCACCTCTGCGCGTCGTGCGGTGCCCTTCAAGTTCATGGTCGCCTCGATCGGGTTCATCATCTATGGCGGGGCAACCGCCTTCATCAACGCCCAGATCTCGATCGACTCCGACTTCATCCACAACACCTACTGGATACCGGCGCACTTCCACGCGATGTTCTTCGGTTTCGTGGGGCAGATGGCGATTGCGGGGGTCTACTACCTGTATCCCTACATCACCGGGCGGATGTACAACCAGAAACTGGCCAACAGCCATTTCTGGCTGTGGCAGATCGGGCTGTTCACCAAGATCAGCGGCATGTTCCTGGCCGGGTACAACTACTTCCCCCGCTGGGTCTATGACTATCCGCCGCTGCCGGAGTGGGCCTCGACCCAGTTCATGATCACCGTCGGCGCCTATCTGATCGGGCTCGGCTTCATCCTGTTCCTGTACAACTTTGCAGTCAGCGCCAGCAAGGGCAGCCCGGTCGAGGGCGATCCCTGGCCGGTCGAGGACGATGCCGTTGCCGCCGCAACGCCGGCCGAGTGAAGGAGACACGGAAAATGATACGCATATTCGTAACGACATTGGTCCTCGGTGTTGCCCTGCTGGTCTATCTGGTGATGAATGCCGGACCGGAATACCAGGAGCCGCCGAAGGTCACGCTTCTCGAGCAGTTCGTCGAGGAGGGTGCGCTTCCCGATCTCACCGAGCTTGAGGAGAACGAGGAAGTGGAGCACGGAATCTTCGACTTGCCGGCCGAGGACGAGGTGATGCTCGAGGCCGCGCTCAAGGCGGCCGGCTCGATGCCCGGCATGGACATGGGCTCAGGCGCAGGCCAGGGCGAAGGCATGGCCATGGACGGCGGCGAGCAGATGGCGGCCGAAGGGGGGCTGATGTTCATGGAAGATGGCGAGTACGATCGGGAGATCAGGCTCGACATGTCCGAGTGGAAGTTCTCGGACATGAACATCAAGGTGAAGAAGGGCGAGCGGATCAAGTTCACCATCAGGAATACCGGCGAGATCCCGCATGAATTCATGTTCATGACCATGCCCGCCATGTCGGCCATCACCTACCGGGCCATCCGCGCCGACTGGAGCCTGCTGGAGCACGAAGCGCTCTATGAGCAGTCGCTGGTCATGCCGGATGCCGAGTTCTCCATGGTGGTGGAGATCCAGGAGGCCGGCGTCTGGATGTTCATGTGCATGCTGCCCTATCACATGCAGATGGGGATGATGGGCCAGATGGCCACCGAAGGCATGCAGATGGAAATGTAGCCTCGCAATGCGGGCGCGGGCGGGGCCGCAGGGCCCCGCCCGCGCCGACTTTCCCGAATTTCCCGTGCTTCGGCGCGGCGTGACTCCCGAAAGGCGCTCTTCATGACCGATACGACAGTTTCCGCAGGTGCTCGCACATCCCGCATGGGGGATTACTTCGCCCTGCTCAAGCCCCGTGTGATGTCACTGGTGGTGTTCACCGCCGCGGCGGGGCTTTACGTGGCACCGGGCAGCATCCATCCCCTCGTCGCGATCGCAGCCATTGCGCTGATCGCCATCGGCGGCGGAGCCTCGGGGGCGCTCAACATGTGGTGGGATGCCGACATCGACGCGCGGATGCGCCGCACCGCCGCCCGCCCGGTGCCCGCCGGGCGTATCACCCCTGCCGAGGCGCGCAATTTCGGCCTGGTGCTCTCGGCGCTTTCGGTGCTGCTGCTGGGGCTTGTGACCAATTTCGCCGCCGCGGCGCTGCTGGCCTTCACCATCTTCTTCTATGCGGTGATCTACACCATGTGGCTCAAGCGCGCGACGCCGTGGAACATCGTCATCGGCGGCGCGGCGGGGGCCTTTCCGCCGATGATCGGCTGGATGGCGGTCACCGGCGGGCTGACGCCTGCGCCGGTGCTGATGTTTGCCCTGATCTTCATGTGGACGCCGCCGCATTTCTGGTCGCTGGCGCTGTTCATGAAAGATGACTACTCGCGCGCCGAGGTGCCGATGCTGACGGTCACCCACGGCCGGCCGGAGACCCGCCGCCAGATCCTGATCTACACCCTGCTTCTGGTGCCCACCTCGCTGGCGCTGGCCTTCAGCTCTGTCGGCGGGCCGCTGTACCTGGCGCTGGCGCTGTGGCTGAACGCGGCCTTCGTGCGCCGGGCCGCGGCCCTGCGCCGGCGTGACGAGGCCGCGGCCGCCGCCGACAGGTTCGCGGCCGAAAAGCGCTTCTTCAGGCTGTCGCTGTTCTATCTCTTCGGCCTGTTCGTGGGGCTGATCGCCGAAGCGGTGCTGCGGCAGATCGGGCTGGAGCTGCCCTTCTGGCCGGCGCTGTTCTGAAGCCTCAGCCCTCGGGCCCGCGCGTGCCTCCGGTGCGCTTGCGCAGCGCCGCCCAGAGCACCGGCAGCCCGGTACCCAGCCCCAGCGCCAGCACGACCCATTTGCCCGCGCCCGATTCCGCTGCCACCGCCTGCACGCCCAGATGCGCCAGCAGAAAGCTGGCGGGGATGATTCCCGCCAGGGTGGCCAGCGCGAAGCGCCACGGCTTCAGCACGCTGAGCCCGGCGGCATAGCTGATCAGATCGAACGAGACGAAGGGCATCAGCCGCGAGACGAAGACCATCCACATCAGCACGTTCTGCGAGCCCAGAAGCCCCGCGTCGATCCTGTCGCCGAACCAGCGGCGCAGGGTTTCGCGCCCCAGCACCCGGGCCAGCGCGAAGGCGACCAGCGCCCCGATCTCGGCCCCGATCAGCACGTAGACGGTGCCCCAGAGGTGGCCGTAGGCCGCGCCCGCGGCAAGCGCGATCGGGGCGCTGGGGATCGGGCTCATGACCACCGCGACGGTCATCATCAGGATGATCAGCGCCGGCCCCCAGAAGCCGGCCCGCGCGACCATCTCCTGCAGGCGGTCGCGGTCGAGCCCTTCGCTCAGGGCCGCAAGCCAGGGCGGCTGAAGCACGGCCACCGCCGTGCCCGCGAGCACGACGGCGGCCAGAAGCGCGATGCGCCAGTTCCGGACGACCCACATTCAGGCGGCGGCGACGGCCTCGCGCAGCATCTCGCGCACCTCGCCGGCCACGGCCTTGAGCTCGTCGTTGTCGATGGCGCTCATCGAGGCCACCGGGTCGATCGCGCTGACCTCGATCCCGCCCTCGACCTCGCGCAGGATCACGTTGCACGGCAGCATG
>WFPZ01000124.1 GCA_015487335.1 Paracoccaceae bacterium | reverse complement strand
GTGGTTCAGGTGCAAAGCCAGGCCGAGGCAATCGAGGCGTTGCAGACCGGGCCGGTGGACATCATCATCCTCGATCTGGTTCTCGAAGAGGGCAGCGCCCTGGCGGTGGCCGATTTCGCCAGCTACCGCCACCCCGATGCCAAGGTGATCTTCGTCACCGACACCACCTTCTTCTCCGACGGGTCGATCTTCCGTCACGTGCCCAACGCCTGTGCCATGATGCCCGCCCGCACCCGGCCCGAGGACCTCGAGGCGCTGGTGGAACATTACGCCATGCACTGATGCGCGCCTGCGCCCGGTTTCCCGCCCGGGCCGGGCGAGATGCCGCAGAAGCCGCGATACAGGGCGCCAAATGGGTTTGCGCTGGCCCGAAACGCGCCCTATACCGGCCCCAGACGAAGCCCGTTCGGGCCGGAGAGGTGGCTGTGGCAGGACCGACCCAAACCGGGGGTTCGAAGCAGCGTCGTCGGGAAGGCGGTTTTCCCTGCGCCCTCGCGTGCCCGCGTGACGCGTGAAAGGAAGCAGGATGAAGATCGGGGTGATGATCTGCGGGCACGGCTCGCGCTCTCAGGCAGCGGTGGATGAATTCGCGGTTCTGGCCGAGAAGCTGCCGGCTCTGCTGCCCGAAGAGTGGGAATGCGAATACGGCTATCTGGAATTCGCCAATCCGGTGATCCGCGCCGGTCTCGACCGGCTGCGCGAGAAGGGCTGCGAGCGGATTCTCGCGGTGCCGGGGATGCTGTTTGCCGCGATGCACACCAAGAACGACATTCCCACCGTGCTGAACACCTATGCCAGGAAATTCGGGCTCGAGATTTCCTATGGCCGCGAACTGGGGGTGGACCCGAAGATGCTGGCCGCAGCCGGCGACAGGGTGCGCGAGGCGGTCGAGCGTGCGAATGCGCAAAATGGCGAGATGCCGCTGGAGGAGACCTGCCTGGTGGTGATCGGCCGCGGCGCCTCGGACCCGGACGCCAACGCCAATGTCGCCAAGATCGCCCGGATGCTGTGGGAGGGCATGGGGTTCGGCTGGTGCGAGGTGGGGTATTCCGGTGTCACCTTCCCGCTGGTCGAGCCGACGCTGCAGCACGTGGTCCGTCTGGGCTACCGGCGGGTGATCGTGTTCCCCTATTTCCTGTTCACCGGCATCCTGATCGACCGCATCTACGGCTTCACCGATCGTGTCGCCGCGGCGCATCCGGACATCGAATTCGTCAAGGCCGATTACCTGAAGGACCATCCCAAGGTTCTGGAGACCTTCGCCGAACGGGTGACGGAGCAGCTGGGCGAGGCGGTGCCCGAGACCTGCGGCACCTGCAAGTATCGCATCCAGGTTCTGGGGTTCGAGGCCGAAGTGGGGGCGGTGCAGGAAAGCCACCACCACCACGTTGAGGGACAGGGGGCAAGCGCGCCGGGTTCGAACGTGGCCGATTGCGAGCTGTGCGATGATTTCTGCACCGGCGAGTGCCGGCTGGAGATGGCGGAGCATCACCACCACCATCACCATGGCGACGACGGTCATCATCACCATCACCACCATCCGGAATATCCGCATGCGAAACACCCGCTGGGCCCCGAAAGCGCACGGCGGCAGAAGAGATAGAAACCGAATGCCTGCCACGCGGGAGCATTCGGGGGGCAAGATGAACATGCGTCCCTATGAAAAAGACCCTTCGGCGATCTATGCCGCAAGCTTCGCCACCGTGCGGCGCGAGGCTCGGCTGGGGCGTTTCGGCCCCGGCATGGAGGCGCTGGCGGTGCGGCTGATCCATGCCTGCGGGATGGTCGAGGTGGCCGACAGGCTGGTCTTTTCGGAGCGCGCCTTCGAAGCCGGGCAGGCGGCATTGGCGGCCGGGGCGCCGGTGTTGTGCGATTGCGAGATGGTCGCGGCCGGTATCATCCGGCGGCGGCTGCCGGCGGGCAATGACGTGGTGGTGACGCTGAACGCGCCGGGCGTGCCCGAGCTTGCGGCGAAGATCGGCAATACCCGCTCGGCCGCGGCGGTGGAGCTGTGGCGCGAGCGGCTCGAGGGCGCGGTGGTGGCGATCGGCAATGCCCCCACGGCGCTGTTTCACCTGCTGGAGCTGCTCGATGCCGGCTGGCCGAAGCCGGCGGTGATCCTGGGCTTTCCGGTGGGGTTCGTCGGCGCGGCCGAAAGCAAGGCGGAACTGGCGCGCGACAGCCGGGGCTGCGAATTCGTGGCGCTGCGGGGGCGGCGCGGCGGCTCGGCCATGGCGTCGGCGGCGGTGAATGCGCTGGCTGCGGGAAGGACGGAGGTAGGCTGATGAAGCCTTGGCTGCACGTGGTCGGCATCGGCGAGGACGGGCTGGAGGGGCTGACGCCCGCCACCCGCGCGGTGGTCGAGGCGGCCGAAGTGCTGGTGGGCGGCAAGCGCCACCAGGCACTGGCCGAGGGGATCGGGGCCGAGCGCCTGACCTGGCCCTCGCCCTTCGATGCGCTGATCGACGAGTTGCAGGCGCGCCGGGGCAAGCGGGTGGTGGTGCTGGCCTCGGGCGACCCCTTGTGGTTTTCCGTGGGCGCACGGATCGGGCGGCGGATCGACCCGGCAGAGATCGTCTATCATCCTCATGTGGGGGCCTTTCAGCTGGCCGCGGCGCGGATGGGCTGGTCGATGGCCGATGTGGAAACGCTCACCGTGCATGGGCGGCCGGTGGAGCAGATGATCGCCTTCATCCAGCCCGACCAGCGGCTGCTGATCCTGACCACCGGCGAGAAAACCCCCGCACAGATTGCCCGCTTTCTGGTGGAGCGCGGCTTCGGCCAGAGCCGGATGACGGTTCTGGCCAACATGGGCGGCAAGGACGAGCAGCGCTTCGAGGGGGTGGCGGAAAGCTGGAAGCACGCGGTGCCGCCCTTCAACACCCTGGCGGTGGAGTGCATCGCGGCCCCCGACGCGGCGCTCCTGCCGCGGGTGCCGGGGCTGGCCGACGAGCTGTTCACCCATGACGGCACCATGACCAAGCGCGAGGTGCGGGCGGTGACGGTGGCCAAGCTGATGCCGATGCGCGGGGCGCTTTTGTGGGATGTGGGCGCGGGCTGCGGATCTGTCGCGGTGGAGTGGATGCGCGCGGCCCGCTATGCCCGCGCGATCGGAATCGAGCCGCGCCCCGACCGGCGCGCCATGGCCGGGGCGAATGCCCTGGCGCTGGGCACGCCGAAGCTGGAGCTGGTGGAGGGCGAAGCCCCGGCGGCCCTGGCGGGACTGCCGGCGCCGGATGCGGTGTTCATCGGCGGCGGGCTGTCGGAAGAGGTCTTTGCCGCGGCCTGGAAAGCGCTGAAGCCGCTGGGGCGGCTGGTGGCCAATGCGGTGACGCTGGAAAGCGAGGCCGTGCTGGCGGGGCTGCAGGCGGCCCATGGCGGCGAGCTGGTGAAGCTCTCGGTCGCGCGGGCCGAAGAGATCGGCGGGTTGCGCGGCTGGAAGCCCCTGCGGCCGGTCACCCAGTGGAGCCTGGTAAAGAGATGAGAGGGTTTTCCCGGAAAACCCGCGCCTCCGGCGGGAGTATTTCCGGCAAGATGAAGCCGGGGGTGCTGTTCGGCGTCGGACTGGGGCCCGGCGATCCGGAGCTGATCACGCTGAAGGCGGCGCGGCTGATAGGGGCGGCGCAGGTGGTGGCCTGGCCGGCGGCGCCGGGGGCCGAGAGCCTGGCGCGCGCCATCGCGGCCGGGCTGATTTCGCCGGGGGTGCTGGAGTTGCGCGTCGAGGTGCCGATGACGGCGGAACGCGCCCCGGCGCAGGCGGCCTATGATGCGGGCGCGGCCGAGATCGGCGAGGTGCTGGCGGCGGGCCGGGACGTGGTTTTCCTGTGCGAGGGCGATCCGCTGTTTTACGGATCTTTCATGTATCTGCTTTCACGCCTCGCCGGGCGATTCCCGGTGGAGGTGGTGCCGGGGGTGACCTCCCTTTCCGCCTGCGCCGCGCGGGCCGGGGTGCCGCTGGCTGCGCGCAACGAACAGATGGCCGTGCTGCCCGCCCCCCTGCCCGAGGCCGAACTGCGCCGCCGGATCGAAGCAAGCGACAGCGTGGCGATCATGAAGCTGGGCCGGCATCTGCCCAAGGTTCGCGCGCTGCTGCGCGATCTGGGGCTGGAGAAGCGCGCCATCTACGTGGAGCGGGCGACCCAGGCCGAAGAGGTGATCTGCCCGTTGTCCGAGGCCCCCGCCGTGGCGCCGTATTTCTCGTTGATCCTGCTGCGCAAGGGGGATGATCCGTGGCTGTGAAACCGGTGGTGATGGCGCTTTCGCGGGCCGGCGAGGCGACGGCAAGGCAGGTGGCGCAGGCGCTGGGCGTGGCGCTGCATGGGCGCGAGGGGCGGGTGGAGAACGCCGATGCCTTCTTCCCCGATGCGCTGGAGCATGCCCGCAGCCTCTTTGCGGCCGGGGTGCCGATCGTGGGCGTCTGCGCCAGCGGAATCCTGATCCGCGCCGTGGCACCGCTCTTGGCGGACAAGCGGGCAGAGCCGCCGGTGGTTTCGGTTTCCGACGACGGCGCGGTGGTGGTGCCGCTTCTGGGCGGGCATCGCGGGGCGAACCGGCTGGCACGCCGGATCGCCGAGGCCCTGGGCGGCGCGGCGGCGGTGACCACGGCTGGAGATGTGGCGCTGGGGGTGGCGCTCGACGAGCCGCCCGAGGGCTGGGTGCTGGCAAATCCGGAGAATGCAAAGGCGGCGATGATGTCGCTGTTGCAGGGCGGCGGCGTGCGCCTTTCGGGCGATGAGGCGGCGCAGGCAGGCTGGCTGGCGGGGCTGCCCGAGGGCGAGGCGGTGGAGATCGTCTGCACCGCGAATCCGATGCCGGCCTCGCCGATGAAACTGCTCTACCACCCGCAGCGCTTCGTGCTGGGGGTGGGCTGCGCGCGCGGCTGTCCGCCCGAGGAACTGGAGGCGCTGGTGCGAGGAGCGCTGAACACGGCGCAGGTGGCGCCCGGCGCCCTGAAGGCGGTGGCGACGCTGGATCTGAAGGCCGACGAGCCCGCGGTGCTGGAACTGGCGGCGCGGCTGGGGGTGCCGCTGCGCCTGTTCAGCGCACAGGAACTGGAGGCCGAGACGGGGCGGCTGGAAACCCCCTCGGAGGTGGTCTTTGCCGAGGTCGGTTGCCACGGGGTGGCCGAGGGGGCGGCGCTGGCGGCGGCGGGGCCGCAGGCGGGGCTGCGCCTGGCCAAGCGCAAGAGCGCCAATGCCACCTGCGCGCTGGCCGAAACGCCGGTGCCGATCGCCGAGCTGCGCGGCAGGGCGCGGGGGCGGCTGGCGATCGTCGGCATCGGCCCCGGCCAGGCGGCCTGGCGCACGCCCGAAGCGAGCCGGCTCATCGCCGAGGCCGAGGAGCTTGTCGGCTACGGCCTCTATATCGATCTGCTGGGGCCGCTGGCCGCCGGCAAGGCGCGGCGCGATTTTCCGCTGGGCGGAGAGGAGGCGCGCTGCCGTTACGCGCTGGAAGAGGCGGGCAAGGGGCGCAACGTGGCGCTGGTGTGCTCGGGCGATGCGGGGATCTACGCCATGGGGGCGCTGGTGTTCGAACTTCTGGACCGGGCGCCAGATGCGGGCGGAGTTTCCAAGGCCGCCCGGCGGTTGGAGGTGATCAGCGCGCCCGGGGTTTCGGCCCTGCAGGCGGCCGCAGCGCGGGCCGGCGCGCCGCTGGGGCACGATTTCTGCGCGATTTCCCTTTCCGATCTGCTGACCCCGCGCGAGGATATCGTGAAGCGCGTGCAGGCAGCGGCGGAGGGGGATTTCGTGATCGCCTTCTACAACCCGGTCTCGAAGCGCCGGCGCAGCCTGCTGGCCGAGGCACGGGACATCCTGCTGCGGCACCGCCCGCCCGAGACGCCGGTGCTGCTGGCGTCCTCTCTGGGGCGGGCCGGGGAGAGCCTGCGCTACCGGCGGCTGGACGCGCTGTCGGTGGGAGAGGTGGACATGCTGACGGTGGTGATCGTGGGGTCTTCCCAGTCACGGCTGGCAGCCTTGGGCGAGGGGCCGCGTATGTACACGCCGCGTGGTTATGCAAAGAAGATGAAGGCGAAAGGCGGCGGATCATGAGCCCGGGGTCTCCATCGTCGAGCAACCGCCCGGATCGCCCCGCGATCCGGTTCGCGCCCGACCCCGCCCCCCAGGGCGGGCGCGAAACGCCCACCCTCGGGGCCGGGCGCGAACCTGCTCTCAGTGCGAACCTGTCGAGGAACGCCCCATGAAGGTCTATTTCATCGGAGCGGGGCCGGGCGACCCGGAGCTTCTGACGCTGAAGGCGCGGCGGGTGATCGGGCAGTGCCCGGTGTGCCTCTACGCGGGTTCCTTGGTGCCGCCCGAAGTGGTGGCCTGCGCGCCGGAAGGGGCGCGGGTGCTCGATACCGC
>WFPZ01000123.1 GCA_015487335.1 Paracoccaceae bacterium | reverse complement strand
CGATGTTGCGGTCTTCGGCCCAGTAGGCGCGCAGGATCGAATGCACCAGTTCGCCCATGTCGCCGCCACCGGCCTTCTGGGCGGCGATCACCGCATAGGACGAGGGGGCGGGGTTGATGGGAAAGATCGTCGGGCGCAGGTTGATCGGCAGACCGGCCTTCCTGGCGCGGCGGGCCAGGTCCTGAAGGCGGTATTCCTGCCGCGAGGGATGGCGCTCGAGCGGCGGGGTGCCGCCGGTGCGGGAAAACAGCGCCAGGATGTCGAGCGGCTTATAGGTGATGGTGGCGCCGTGCCTTTCCGCGATCTCCTCCAGCCGCTTCCCGGCCAGATAGGTGAAGGGGGAAACTGTCGCAAAAAAGTAATCCAGATGTGCCATTCGCCGCGCCTTTCCATCGCGATGTTTGCAAGACCGTAACGGGGTGATAAGCGGTGTCAACGTCGCGAATCGCCCTGACGCATAGTGGAACGCTGCCCATGTCCGTCACCTCCCAGCCCAAGCTGATCTCCGGTAACGCCAACCGCCCCCTCGCCAAGGCCATAGCCCGCCGAATGTCGCTCCTGCGCGGCCAGAGGCTGGGCCTGGTGGATGCCCGGGTGGAACGCTTCAACGATCAGGAAATCTTCGTCGAGGTCTATGAAAACGTCCGCGGCGAAGACATGTTCATCATCCAGCCCACCTCGAACCCGGCCAACGACAACCTGATGGAGCTGCTGATCATCGCCGATGCGCTGCGGCGTTCGTCGGCGGCGCGGATCAATGCGGTGATCCCCTATTTCGGCTATGCCCGCCAGGACCGGCGCACCAAGGCGCGCACGCCGATCTCGGCCAAGCTGGTGGCCAACCTGCTCACCGAGGCCGGAATCGAGCGGGTCCTGACCATGGACCTGCACGCCGCCCAGATCCAGGGCTTCTTCGACATCCCCGTCGACAACCTCTACGCCTCGCCGGTGTTCACCCTCGACATCCGCCACAACTTCAGGGAATGCATGGACGACCTGATGATCGTCTCGCCCGACGTGGGCGGCGTGGCCCGGGCGCGCGAGCTGGCCCAGCGCATCGGCTGCCCGCTGGCAATCGTCGACAAGCGGCGCGAAAAGCCCGGCGAGGTGGCGGAGATGACGGTGATCGGCGATGTCAGCGACAAGTGCTGCATCATCGTCGACGACATCTGCGATACCGCCGGCACCCTGTGCAAGGCCGCCGAGGTGCTGGTGGAAAGCGGCGCCCGCGAGGTGCACTCCTACATCACCCATGGGGTGCTGTCCGGCCCCGCGGTGGGACGGATCGAGAATTCGGTGATGAAAAGCCTCGTGATCACCGATTCAATCGAGCCCACCGCCGCCACAAAGGCGGCGAAGAACATCCGCATCGTGCCCACCGCGCCGATGTTCGCCCAGGCGATCCTGAACATCTGGAACGGCACATCCGTGTCGTCGCTGTTCGATCACGAAACCCTCGGCCCGATCTACGACGGGATGTATTCCGACGACTGACGGGCGCGCAGCCCTGCAACACTGCCCGAAATTCGCCGGGCCATGGCGAATTCTCTGTCCTCCTGCGCCCGCGGCGCGGGGTAGCATGCGTGCTGCCCGGGAAAGGATGCGCGGTTTGCCGTGCCGGCGGGCCCATGAGCATTTCAGGAAGAACAAGGAACGACCAAATGATGGACAGACGGAAATTCATTGCGATCGGGCTGGCGGCCGGCTCTGCCGGCCTGGGCGCACCGGCGCTGGCGCACGGGCTGGGAGAGCCCTACATCCTGCCCGAAGAGCAGATGCCGCGCGAGGTGAGGCTGAAGAACGGCTTCCCCGCAGGCGAGGTGCATGTGGACCCCAACCAGTTTGCGCTCTACTGGACCCTGCCCGACAACCGGGCGATCCGCTATACCGTCGGCATCGGCCGCGGCAACCTCTACCATCCGGGCACCTTCTACGTGGGCGCCAAGCGGGAATGGCCCAGCTGGATGCCCACTCCGGACATGATGGAACGCAACCCGGAGGCCTACAAGGATTTCCTCCCGGGGGGCAAATACGAGAACGGCCAGCCCGGCGGGATCGACAACCCCCTCGGGGCGCGGGCGCTCTACCTGTACACCCCGTCGGGGCGCGACACCTACCTGCGCATCCACGGCACGAACAACCCGAAGACCATCGGGGTGGCGGTGTCCAACGGCTGCGCGCGGCTGGTCAACGACCAGGTGATCGAACTGTACGACAAGGTGCCGCTGGGGGCCAAGGTGGTGCTTCACCCCAAGGCCAACGCCGGCCCGCCGCACAAGGACATTTCCTGATCTTCCCGGTCAGGGGCGGCAGCGGGGCCAGGTTCTTCTCGCTGCCGCCGGAGAGGAACGCCCGGGCGCAGGGGGCGCGATCGGTGCCTGGCCCGTGCAGCCGGCTCAGTCGAAATCGAAGTCGAAGATCTCGGCCAGCAGGCTCTTGTGCCGCTTGCGCTTGCGGTGCCCATGGCCATGGCCATGGCGACGGCCGCGATAATAATAATCGTCGTCGTCGCGGTAGCGATCGTCCCGGCGCTTGTCGTAACGCTCCCTGTCGCGCGACTCGCGGTAGGGCTCGCGGTATTCGCGCACCGGGGCCGCCGGCTCCGGCGCAGCAGGCGGCACGGCGGCGGGCGGCGGAGGCACCTCCACCGGAGGGACGGCGGCCTTGTCGATGATCTTGTCCAGCTCGCCCCTGTCCAGCCAGACGCCACGGCACTTGGGGCAGTAATCGATCTCCACCCCGTGGCGCTCGGCCATCACAAGTTCGGTGTCATCTATCGGGCATTTCATCGGCTTGAACTCTCCTGTCTGGCGGCATCCACACCGATATGGGATGCCTCGTTCTCCGGCACAACCACGATCCTGCGCGGATCTTCTCAGGCCCGCGTCAGCAGGGCATCTCCCGGCCCCGGCGCAGATCTTCACCCCCACCTGAAACCTGCAACTCCTGCCCTGGCAACGCATGTCGGCCCTGTTCGGGGCGCTCATCCGCACGGCCGAAGGCAGAAGAGCGCCCGGGCGGGCGCATGCCCGAGCCCCCGCATCCCGCCGGGCAAAAGGGCAGGCATCCGCCGCGGCATGCCCCGGAGGGCTGGAGGGATCAACGCGCCCTGCCCCTAACGCACCACATGCACCGAACACAGGGCGTGGCGCACCACCCGGGCTGCCGTGGAGCCCAGGAAGTAATCGCTCAGCCCGGGCCGGTGAGAGGCGACGATGATGCAGTCCACCCCGTGCGCCTCGGCATAATCGAGGATCGAGGCCGCCGCCTGCCCGATCACCGCCACCGCCTTCAGCCCCTTCACGCCGCCCAGTTCGGCCTCGAGCGCTGCCTCTGCCTCGGCCCGGTTCTGCTCGATCTGTCCGGCCGGCAGGTATTGCGCCACATAGGGCGGTATGTCCTCGATGACCGTCAGGGCGGTGATCCGCCCGCCCTTCTTGCGCAGGCATTCGGCAATCTCCACCGCCTTCCCTCCGCCCGGCGCGTGATCCGGCGCCACTGCAATCAGTATGTGTTCATACATTTCTCTCTCCCGCTTGTCCTGCCCGATCCTGCGACCGGGTCCGCCTTTCCCTTCCGCGCCGGGGCGCCTATCTCACCACATGCACCGAACATTCGGCATGGCGCACCACCCGCGAGGCGGTCGAGCCCAGCAGGATGTCGCCCAGCCCCGGCCGATGCGAGGCGATGACGATGCAATCCACCTTCTGCCGCCGGGCGTAATCGACGATCGCCGCCCCCGGGGTGCCGTCGATCAGCGCCATCTCCACGCCTTCGGTATCGCCCAGCTCCTCGCGGAAGGCCTCTTCCACCTGGTTGCGCAGCTCGATCAGCTGCATCTCGGGAATGAACTGGCTGACATAGGTGGGCACCGGCTGCACCACGTGCAGGGCAATCAGCCGCCCGCCCTCGTCCAGCAGGTGCCGCCCGATCTCCAGCGCCCGCGCCGTGGCCGGGTTGTGGTCGAACTCCACCGGCACCAGTATTGTCCTGTACATCCGAACGTCTCCTCTTTCTCACCAGCCCGAGAATATGCTGCCCTCTCCCGTTTCGCCTTGAGGCTGGTCAAGTTGCGCCCTCAGCCGAAACTGCGCACCACCTCGTACATCACGGGTTCGAAGTTTTTCGACAGATCGGAAAACCGCCGGGTCCGCACCCGCATCTCTTCACTGCGCAGCACCGCCTGAAAGTCTTCGCGCCGCCGCCACTGCGAGTAGCTGGCGATTCGGGTATGGGCATCGTTCACATGTATCGCGGCACCGATGAACCCGGGCTGATGGATGACGAACTCCTCGTAGGCCCGGGTCAGCTCGTCCAGAAGGTCGTGGCAGGTTCCCGGAGTCACCTCATAGGTGGTGATGATCGTCTGAAGGGTCTTGTCGTGGGAAATTTCCGGCATCTTGCAGGTCCTCCTCCTGCGCCAGCCTAGCACGTCTTGCCCGCCACCATGCAA